>QHRC01000127.1 GCA_003219995.1 Verrucomicrobiota bacterium | reverse complement strand
CGATCCTTACTTCGAAGGTTTCGCCAACATTGTCTTCAAATTGGACAACGACAACGAGACCGAGGTCGAAGTCGAGGAGGCATTTCTCCAAACCACGAGCTTGCCCTTCAACTTGCAACTCAAAGCCGGACAATTCTTCGCCGCGTTCGGCCGGATCAATCCGACCCATCCGCACACGTGGGATTTTGCCGACGCGCCGATTGTTCACGGCCGTTTGCTTGGCCCGGACGGATTGCGCGGCGTCGGCGCGCAAATCTCGTGGATCGTGCCGGTGCCGTGGTATTCGCAGGTAATTTTTGCTGTGCAGAACGGCCGCGGCGGCACCGGTTATTCGTTTCGCAATCCCGGTGACAATGGAATTTTCTTTGGCCGGACGACGACCGATCGGGAAGCGCGCGGTCTGCAGGATTTCGTCTGGATCCCGCGCTGGGAAAATTCCGTCGATCTTAGCCCGACCCAGGTCGTGCTTGCCGGCGTGTCCGGCGCGTTCGGCTCAAACGAGACCGGTGCAAATTCGCGCACGCAAATCTACGGCGGCGATTTTCTTTACAAATGGAAGAGCGCGCATGCCGAAGGCGGTTTTCCGTTTGTGAAATGGCAAACCGAAGCAATGTATCGCCGGTTCGAAGCTGGCCGCGGTGTCGATGAATCGTTTCCCGTCGCGGAAACATTCCACGATTGGGGGATGTATTCGCAATTGCTTTGGGGTTTCAAGAAAGGATGGGTTGCGGGCGTCCGCGGCGATTATCTGCACATGACCGACTCCGAATTCACCGACGACATGGATCGACAATCGCGCTCACGCATCAGCGCCAATCTCACCTGGTATCCGACCGAGTTCTCCAAAATCCGACTGCAATACAATCACGATTTCCTGGAAGAGAACTTCTTTCTGGCTGATCGCGACGTCGATTCGGTGTTTCTCCAGTTCGAATTCATCCTCGGCTCGCACGGCGCTCACAAATTTTAACCCATGTTTTTCACGCGTCTCATCCTGAGCGAAGCGAAGGATCTCTCACAGAGTTGTGGATCACCCGCGAACACGCACGTGTCGCGAGCTTCGATCGTGAGATTCCTCGCTCCGCTCGGAATGACAAATCGCGCGGCGCATGTCGTCCAAAATTCCAATCTATGAAAAAAACCCTCTTAATTCTGTCCGTAGTTTCCGTTGTTACTTTTTCTGCTCACGCCAAACTCAACGTCGTTGCCACGCTGCCCGATTTTGGTTCGCTTGCGCGTGAGATCGGCAGCGACAAAATCGACATCCTCACTCTGGCCAAACCGACCGAAGATCCGCACTTCGTCGATGCGCGGCCAAGTTTCGTCGTTTCGTTGCGCAATGCCGACGTCTTAATTGACGGCGGTGCCGAGCTTGAGATCGGCTGGTTGCCGCCCCTTTTGCAAAACGCGCGTAACCCGAAAATCGAGATCGGAAAGCCGGGCCGTGTTCAGGCGTCACAAGGAATTCGTCTCATGAACGTGCCGGCAAATGTCACCCGCGCCGCCGGCGACGTCCATGCGCTCGGCAACCCGCATTTCATGAGCGACCCAATCATCGCCAAAGCCGTCGCTCAACACATCGCGCAATCGTTTTCCGCGGTCGATTCCGCCAACGCCGCTACCTACGACGCGAACTACAAAAAGTTCGAAGCGACAATTAACTCGAAATTACAGGAATGGGGTGCGGCCATGTTGCCGTTCAAAGGACAGAGCGTCGTTGCCTACCACGACTCATGGGTCTATTTCGCGCATCGATTTGGCGTGAACATCGACATCTTTCTCGAACCTAAGCCCGGCATTCCGCCCTCGCCGTCGCATCTCACGGAAGTAATCGCGCAGATGAAGGCTCAGCACATCAAGGCGATCATTGTCGAGCCGTTTCACGATCGGCGAATCGCCGAGAAAGTGGCGAGCGCAACTGGCGCGAAAGTCGTGGAGTTTTCGCAGTTCCCAGGCGGCCTGCCCGGGACGGACAGTTACGTGAAGTTGATCGACACACTCGTCTCGCGGCTGGCGGCGGCGTTGAAATAGGTATGTGGGAGGTAATGTTTTGGCCGATCGTGGCCTGTGTCCTTTTGCCATGGCTGCTGGTTTACCTCGGGCTGCACGTCGTTCAGCGTGGCATCATTTTCATCGACATCGCGATGGCGCAGATGGCCTCCCTGGGAATTTGCCTCGCCGTTCTTTTTCATCTCGATCTTGAAAGCTGGACGACGTTCGCGATTGCCCTCGGGTTTACTTTGGTCGGCGCTGGAATTTTTTCCGTGACAGGAAAGCGCGCCAGCCAAATTCCACAGGAAGCGGTCATTGGGATTTCTTACGTGGTCGCGGCGGCCGCAGCAGTTTTGCTGCTTTCGCGCGCAGCGGAGGGCGACGAAGAAATCAAAAACATGCTCGTGGGTAACATTCTTCTCGTGACACCACGCGAAGTTTGGGAACGCTTCGCGCTTTTTGTCGGGGTCGGCATTTTCCACTTTATTTTGCGCAAGAATTTCCTGCTGGTTTCATTCGATCGAGACGGCGCCTACCGGAAGGGACTGCGCGTACGTTGGTGGGACTTTTTGTTTTACGTCGTCTTTGGTCTGGTCGTGACGAGTTTCGTGCGCATCGCCGGCGTGCTGCTCGTTTTCAGTTATCTCATTGTCCCGGCCGTTTGCGGGATCAATCTGGCCAATCGAATTGGTTATCGCTTGCTGATTGGTTGGGTCATTGCGTTGATCGGCGGCGTCGGCGGTTTGTTTCTTTCCTTCTGGTGGGACCTGCCGTCCGGCGCGGCGATTGTCTGCACTTTTGGTGCGTTGCTGATTTTTGTTTCGATATACGCGCTGATTCGAACTCGATCACATGCAACCGGCAGTGCCTGATTCACTTCCATCTTTTTTCCTGATGCTTCGATAACTGAGTTATCCTCTCTCGATATGTCGCCCGTGAATCATTCTCACTTCCGGCACTCGCACGATTTCGTCCGCGATTTTTCCAAAGGCGAGCGGCGCACGCGCATCGTGATTGCAATCACTGGCGTGATGATGGTGGTGGAGATCACGGCTGGTCTTCTTTCCCACTCGATGGCATTGCTGGCCGACGGCTGGCACATGAGCACGCACGTCAGCGCGTTTCTCATCACCGCGATTGCCTACTATTTCACGCGGCAGCATGCGTCGAATATCCAATTCAGTTTCGGCACGGGGAAAATCGGCGTGCTTGGCGGGTTCGCGAGCGCGGTCGTGCTGTCGGTGGTTGCCTTCCTGATGGCCGGCGAATCGGTTCACCGTCTTTTCGTTCCGCTGTCCATTCATTTTAACGAAGCAATCGCTATCGCGTGCATCGCTCTTACCGTCAATCTTGTCTGCGCGTTTCTACTGAAGGAGGATCATCATCACGGGCACGACCACAACGGCGAAGATCGACCTCGTCACTCGCACGATCACGATTTAAATCTTCGCGCCGCATACTTGCATGTGCTGGCCGATGCGTTCACAACGCTTCTCGCGATTGTGGCGCTCACTTCTGGGAAGTTCCTCGGCTGGTCCTGGCTCGATCCAGTGGTCGGCTTGGTTGGTAGCGGCGTTGTTTTTTCGTGGGCTTACGGCCTCCTGCGCGCCACGAGTGGGATTTTGCTCGACCGCACGCCCGTCTCTTCCGATTTGCCGGAGGAAATTCGTCGCGCGGTCGAGGCTGACGGTGATTCGATCGTCACCGATCTTCATGTTTGGCAGGTCGGCGTGGGAAAATTTGCAGCGATTGTTTCAGTCGTCGCGCACGAGCCGAAAACTTCCGACGCATATCGGGAATTGTTGCGCGAGCACGAAGAACTGGTTCACCTCACGATTGAGACTCAGCACTGCCGGGAAGATCACGAATCACTCACGAGCTCTTGAACGGCCAACTGACTCTGTGGCAGGTCGCCGCGGCCTACGCTTTCGCCCTTGTCGGCGGATGGATCAGCACGTCGCTGCGATTGGCGCACAAACCGCTTTGTGCGTTGATCAGTCTGGCAGCCGGAACACTCCTGGGCGTAACGCTCTTCGCGATTTTGCCCGAAAGTTTCAGCAACAGCAGTTGGTGGGCAACAGTGTTGGCCGCGGCGACGGGATACGCGCTGTTCTTCTTCATCAGCAAATATGTCCATCACGTTTGCCCGGCCTGCGCGGCCAGTCACTTCGACGCGGACACAACGCGACATTTCAGCGAAATCGCGACAGCGTTGGTTGTCGCACTGGCAATTCATAGCACAACTGACGGTGTGGCCTTGGGAATTGGACAGGGAGCGCCTACGGCGGAAGCGGCCAAGTGGTCACTATTCTCTGCGCTCTGCATTCACAAGGTTCCGGAAGGTCTTGCGCTGGGCAGTCTTTTGATCGGCGCTGGATTGCAACGCACAGTCGCGCTCGGCTGGGTCGCAGCGGTTGAAGCAACCACGCTGCTCGGCGGAGTGATCGGTTTTTTCTTCCTGGCGAACGCGTCAACGTTTTGGCTCGGCTTAATCATGGCACACGTCGGCGGTGGATTTTTATATTTGGCCGCGCACGCAGTTTTGGGAGAGATGATGAGGCATGGGAAGGCCCTGGTGCTGACAAGCTTTTCGATGGGAGTGGTATTGATCGGGATTCTCAACATCTGCTTGAGAATGCTCGCGCTTTAGAGAATTGCATTTGGTACAGTGCATTCGTTCCATTACCGGGACAGTCAGCTTCACTGCGAAGATGTCGATCTTGCGCAGGTCGCGCAGGAATTTGGGACGCCGCTCTATGTCTATAGCGCGGGAACAATTCTCGATCATTACCAGCGGCTCGATGCCGCCATTGCGCCGCTCGATCATCTAATCTGCTACGCGGTCAAAGCGAACTCGAACCGGGCGATTCTAAAGCTGCTTGCGGATGCGGGCGCCAGCTTCGATATCGTTTCCGGCGGCGAACTGTTCCGCGTCCTTGCCGCAGGAGGCGATCCGGCGAAATGCACCTTCGCCGGCGTCGGCAAGTCGCACGAGGAGATCGAGTACGCTCTTGAACAACGCGTTTACAGTTTCAACGTCGAGAGCGAAGCGGAGCTGGATGACATCGACCAGATTGCCGCGAGCAAAGGCACGCGCGCCCCAGTCGCGTTGCGCGTGAATCCTGACGTCGATGTGGCGACGCACGAGTATATCTCCACCGGCAAAAGCGAGAACAAATTCGGTATCGCGCTCGATCACGCGGCCGCGGTTTGTGAACGCGCCGCGAAAATGCGCAATATCGACATCGTCGGTGTGCAAATGCACATCGGCTCGCAGATCAACGAGACGCGGCCGTTCGTCGAGGCGATCAAGAAGGTCGCGCCGTTGGTTCTCGAATTAAAAAGCAAATACGGGATCAAGTTTTTTAGCGTCGGCGGAGGAGTCGGGATTGTTTACGAATCGTCGTTTGTGAGCGGCAGCAGCAGCTGGTGGAAGGAACAAGCGCCCGCGCGACATCAATTGTCGATCCAGCAATATGTCGATGCGATTCTGCCGCCGCTGCGCGAAGTGAAATTAAGAATTCTGCTCGAGCCCGGGCGATTGCTGGTCGGGAACGCCGGTGTTTTGCTCACGCGCGTCCGTTACCTCAAACAAACCGGACGGAAAAAATTCGCAATTGTCGATGCCGGAATGAACGACTTGATTCGCCCGGCGCTTTATCACAGCTATCACGAGATCGTTCCCGTGGCGGAGCCGAGTACGAGCACGAAACGGGACGAGATGGACATTGTCGGGCCGGTGTGCGAGACGGGCGATTTTTTCGCGCGCGACCGCAAAATGCCGGTGCTGCGCGAAGGCGATCTGCTCGCGATCATGAGCGCGGGCGCTTACGGCTTTGTCATGGCCTCGAATTACAATTCGCGCCCTTTGCCGGTGGAAGCTTTGGTGCGCGGCGATAAATTCGAGCTCATTCGTAAACGACAGACATGGGAGGATCTCATACACGACGAGCTTTAGGTGGATCGGTCGCGCCGTCGGGCGATGCCAGTTAATGCGGCTTCGTCGCCAAATCTTAATATCGAGCAAGGGACTGCTCGATCCACCCCG
>QHRC01000126.1:6773-12345 GCA_003219995.1 Verrucomicrobiota bacterium | reverse complement strand
TAATTCCTGCTTACAACAAATCGCGACCACACCGATCATCCCGCCGATGGCGAGCGATCCGGTGTCGCCCATAAAAACTTTGGCCGGATAACAGTTAAACCAGAGAAATCCGAAACCGGCGCCGACCAGGGCCGCGCACACGACCGTCAGCTCGCCGGTGAATGGATAAAACGGGACCTGCAAATATTCCGCGATGCGAAAATTTCCAGCCGCGTAAGAAAGCAGGGCATAAGCAAATGCCACCGTCACCGTGCATCCGATCGCAAGACCATCGAGCCCGTCGGTCAGGTTGACGGCATTGGACGATCCAACAATGACGAGCGCGAAAAAAAGTAGGGTGAACCAGCTCATGTTGGCGATAACGGGCGTTTTAAGAAATGGCAGATAAAGCGAACGTGCCTGCACTTCGAGTAAGGGACTGGTCAGAAAAACAGCAGTAACGATCAGCGCCAGAATGATCTGGAAGAAAAGCTTATAGCGTCCGCTAATACCGGCCGATTTTTTCTTCGCGACCTTGAGGTAATCATCGGCAAAGCCGAGCGCGCCAAGATAAAGCATGGTGAATAAGGCGAGCCAGACGAAGCGATTGTCCGGCCGCGCCCAGAGAATGCTGGAAAGGAAAACGGCGCCGATGATCAGCACGCCGCCCATCGTTGGCGTTCCCTGCTTCCCACCGTGCAACTCCGCCAGCCGATGCACTTCCGCCGCCAGGCGAATCGGCTGTCCCAACTTAAGGGCAGTCAATTTGCGGATAACGAAATTTCCAAAGATGAGCGAGATGACGAAAGCGGTGACCGCGGCCGCCACTGAGCGAAACGTCACATAAGAGAAAACGTTGAAGCCGATGAATTGGTCACTGAACCGATGGAGATAATACATCATGAGGAGATACCTTCGGTTGGTTGTCGGTGCGCGAATTCCTCAATCACAAGCTCGGTGCGCGCGGCGCGGCTTCCCTTGATGAGCACGAGATCACCCGGCGCCGCAATATCGCTCAAAATCTCGGCCGCTTCATTTGTCGATCTAACCGCGGCCGCTTTTTCCAAGCCCGCTTTCTGCGCAGCTTCCGCAATCGCTGAGCCCATTTCGCCAACGGCAATCAATTGATCGATGCCGAGTTCCGCCGCTGTTTCGCCGACTTCGCGATGAGCGCGCACCGATTCGTCGCCGAGCTCGCGCATTTCGCCGAGAACGGCGATGCGTTTTCCATCGGCATCGAGTTCAACCAGCGTGCGCAGGGCCGCTTTCATCGAATCTGGATTCGCGTTGTAGCTGTCATCGATGAACTTCACGCCGTGAATTTCTTTGATCTGCAAACGCGCCTTGGTCAGCGGCGCGCCGGCAAGCCCGGCGGCGCTTTCCTCGAGCGAAAGACCAAAGACCCGGCCAGCGGCGACAGCCAGTAAGGCGTTTTGCACCATGTGCAACCCCGGCACGGGCAGTTGCGCACGGCAGCGATGCGCTCCCTCGTAAATTGTAAAATCCGATCCATCCGAGCTTTGTGTAATTTCACTGGCGCGAATCGTCCCAGCGGTGGTTCCAGCACAAATCACTTTGGCCCGCGTGCGAGCGGCGATGTCTTTAGTAAATGGATCGTCCGCATTTAAAATAACCGCGCCTTGCGGTCCGACCGCTTCTGCCAACATGCCTTTTTCGATCGCAATCGCGTCGCGCGAACCCATGAATTCGATGTGCGCGATGCCGACGTTTGTAACGATGGCTGCATCGGGCGCGGCCAGTTTTGCCAGCGCTGAGACCTCGCCAGGATGATTCATGCCGATTTCCCAAACGGCGACCTCATCCTGTGACGTCGCCTCGAGCATGGTGCGCGGAAGTCCAACGTGATTGTTAAAGTTGCCTTCCGTTTTGGTCACGTGAAACCGCCGCCCAAGAACGGCCGCGGCAAAATCTTTCGTGCTCGTTTTGCCGTTGCTTCCGGTGATGGCCAGAACGCGAAGTGGAAGCGATTTCCGGTAGTTCGCGGCCAACTTTTGGTAGGCCTGCAACGTGTCTTCGACGCGAATGATCGCGACGCTCTCCGGAATTTTTTCCTTCCAGGCAAGATCGATAATCACGCCGGCGGCGCCAGCTTTGACGGCGGCGGCGACGAATTTGTGTCCATCGAAATTTTCCCCGCGCAAAGCGACGAACAGTTCGCCTCGCTTCAGGGTGCGGGAATCGGTGCTGACCTTCGACACGGAAACGTTGCCCGCTCCGGACTCGAGGTTGCCATCGGCAAACGCGACGATTTGAGAAAGCGTTAACGAATTCATAGGATTGGGGAGCGCCGGCTTCCAGCCGGCAGTGCTCGGCATCTTGCCGAACACCAAGTGCGAACCGCGGAAGCGTTCGGCAGGATGCCGAACGTGGCACGCTGGAAGCGTGCGCTCCCCAAAGCGATGTGCGCATGACGCGCTGGAAAATTCGACAGTAACAACGTCATATTCAAAACTCCACCGGACGGTCCTCGATCGCGCGGCGCGCGACTTGAATATCATCGAAGGGCACGGTGTGATCGGCGAACTCCTGATAAGTTTCGTGTCCTTTGCCCGCGATCAAGACAATGTCGCGCGATTGGGCCAGCTCAATGGCGCGCGCGATCGCTTTCGTGCGCTCGACAATTTTCTCATAATGATTGGAGCGAAAACCTTTCTCCACTTCCGCGATAATGGCAGCGGGATCTTCTTTGCGCGGATTATCGGAGGTGACGATCGCGTAATCAGCATGTCGATCGGCGATTTCGCCCATGAGCGGACGCTTTTGCCGGTCGCGATCGCCGCCACAGCCAAATACGACAACCAGGCGACGCGGTCCCAGTTCGCGCAACGTTTTGAGCACGTTCAGCAGCGCGTCCGGCGTGTGCGCGTAATCGACAAAAACCTGGAATTGCCGTTTTGCCGGAACCATTTCCAGCCGGCCCGGGACCTGCGGCGATCTGCCGAGACTGAGAACGGCTTCGCGCAGGTTTAGGCCAAGCGCGTTCGCGGCAGCCAGCGCCGCCATCGAATTGGCGACATTGAACCGCCCGATGAGAGGGAGGCGCACCAGATAACTTTTGCCGCGCGCGTCGAGCTGATAGGATGTGCCGCCAAAGTCCATTCGGTAATTTGACGCGCGAAAGTCTGCGCGCACGCCCATTCCAAAAGTGACGACCGCCGTGCTCTTGTCGATCTTGCCGAGGAGTTGCTCGCCGTAACGGTCGTCAATGTTTACGACTGCGACCGGCTTCCGCTTTATTTGTTGCTGCGCCAATTGGGTGAAGAGCTTCATCTTTGATGCGAAGTAATTCTCCATCGTACCGTGAAAATCGAGGTGGTCCTGAGTGAGATTGGTGAAGACGGCGACGTCCCACTCGAGCGCACGAGTCCGCTCCTGCGCGAGCGCGTGAGAAGAAACTTCCATGGCCGCGGCCCGACAACCGGCGTTCGCGATCTGCGCGAGCAACTCCTGCAGATCGAGCGATTCCGGCGTCGTTCGGGTGGCGGGCAAAATGCGCTCCCCGATTTCGTAGCGCACTGTCCCGATCAAACCACAGCGCAAACCCGCCTTTTCGCAGATGTGCTTGACGAGAAAGGTGGTGGTGGTTTTTCCATTGGTGCCGGTGACCGCGGCGAGTTTCAGTCGCTGCGCCGGGCGTCCGTAAAAGGTCGCGGCAAGATCGGCGAGCGCGCTGCGCGTGTTCTCGACGACGATGGAGGTCGCGCGGGGATGTTTCTCTTCACGCTCCGCGAGAATCACGGTAGCGCCTTTTTCGATGGCCTGGCCGATGAATTCGTGTCCGTCATTTTTCTCTCCCCGCAGTGCCACGAAGAGGCCGTTTTTTTGCACTCGCCGCGAGTCATACGCGATACTTTCCACTGTGCGATCAAGCGTCCCGATGAGCTGGCGGATTGGAATCGCGCCGATAAGAGTTTTGAGCTGCATAGGAGTTCAGCATGCGGGCGCAAGGCGCTCAACGGTGTGAGGCATTACTCAAAGCAACTCGCTCCACCGGCAAAGCTTTGCGAATTTCCTCATGCGGTCGAAGATCGAGATAGCGCGCCGCTTTCTCGCCGATCCGGGCAAAAATTGGACCCGCGACGAGCCCGCCGTAGTTCAACTCCGGCTTGCTCGTGTGGGCATCGTCCAGCACAACAAGGCCGACAAATTCGGGATGATCAGCCGGCACATAACCGCTGAAGGAGACGACATATTTTCCTTGTTCGTAACCGCCTTTTGGATCGACTTTTTGTGCAGTGCCGGTTTTGCCGGCGATGGTAAAGCCAGGAATGGCGGCAGCGGCGGCGGTGCCGCGATCGCTCACGACACCGCGCAGTGCATCACCTATCTGTCTGGCCGTCTGGGGAGAAATTACCTGGCGCAAAACGACCGGCGAAAGTGTGCTGATCGTTTTACCATCGTCGGTGGCGATCGATTTGACGATTCGCGGAGTGATCAACTTGCCGCCATTCGCAATCGCCGCCATCGCCACCGTCATCTGGAGCGGGGTCACTCCAATTTCGTGGCCCATCGGAATTCGCGTGATTGAGATTTTGCTCCAGGACTGTGGCGGACGAATCCGTCCGCTGATCTCTCCAGGAAGCTCAATCCCGGTCCGCTCGCCAAATCCAAACCGGCGGATGTATTCGTAGAACTTTTGGTCGCCGACGCTAAGCGCGAGTTTGGCCGCGCCGATGTTGCTCGATCTTACTAGGATGTCTTTCACACTCAAATCCGCGAATGGCCGATGATCGTGCAGCGCCGTTCCTCCGAAATTCCAGATGCCGTTTTCACAAAAAATCATGGAATCAGGGCGCACCTTTTTTTCATTGAGCGCGGCCGCGGCGGTCACAATCTTGAAAGTGGAACCCGGCTCCATCATGTCGATGATGGCGCGGTTTTTCATTTGCTCCGGTTCGGCTTGCGAGCGCAGGTTCAAATCGAAGTGCGGCCGGTTCGCCATTGCCAGGATCTCGCCAGTTTGCGGCCGCATCAGAATGATCGTTGCCTTGGTGGGCGTGTATTCAACCATGGCAGCGTCGATTTCGTTTTCGACGATATTCTGAAGGTGAAGATCGACCGTCAGATGGATCTGATAGCCATTGCGCGCGGCGCGCTCCTGGCCCCGATAGAGCACGATTTCCTCCCCGGCGCGATTATGCTCGATGTAACGGTAGCCGTCTTGTCCGTGCAGATAGTCTTCCATCGACGCTTCCACGCCCTGGATACCGTGATGTTCGAAATCGGTGAATCCGATCGCATGACAAAGCATGGAACCATTTGGATAAATTCGCGTGGCGTCATGTTCGAAGTAAATGCCGCGCAGATTCTGATCGCGCAGTTTTTCGCGCAGCGCATCGGCCACCACCTCCGGCACCTCCCGCTTGATCACAATGTAGCGGCGATCGCCGTGTAATTTTTCGGCAAGCTCGTGCGCGGGAAGTTTTAGCTCGTGGCTGACAAGTTCGACAATCGCACCAACATTATTGAGATGGGTCGCGTCGGCCACGACCGTCTCAACGGGCACGTTGTGGGCAAGGACCTCGTTGTTCGCGTCGAAAATCGCGCCGCGCTCCGCGCAGATGATTTGCTT
>QHRC01000126.1:6186-6733 GCA_003219995.1 Verrucomicrobiota bacterium | reverse complement strand
GTCGTGCTTGATCATCTGCAAATAAATCAAGCGAAACGAAAAACTGCTGAAGAGGGCGATAAAGGCAAGACAAACGAGCGCGCAACGAATCCGGCTGTTCCACTTCATCTGGCAGCAGGCTGATTCGCCACAGGTTGGATCGCGTCTTCACTGGGAGGCCGCGCCGGAATGGTCAGTCGCACAATATTGCGCTCAGAGATCGGTATCATCTTCAAGTACCCTTCCTTCAAACGACGCTGCAATGCCGAGCGCGAGGTCAACGCCGCGATTTGGCCGTTGGCCACGTCGTTTTGGGTGCGAAGATTGGCCAGCTCGTTCTCCAGCGCTTTCCTGCGGTCGCCCAGATGATAAAGTTGCAGAGTCAAATAGACGTAACTCAGCCCGGTCAGCGCGAGAAAGACGGTCAGCACAATCCAGCGCGCCAGCGATGGCGCGTCGACCGTGTTCCAATTCTTTCGGCGGGAGCGGCTCATTTTATTTTCTCGGCCACGCGCAATTTTGCACTGCGCGAACGTGGATTGGCGCGCTGCTCCTCTTCGCCCGGTTC
>QHRC01000126.1:0-6159 GCA_003219995.1 Verrucomicrobiota bacterium | reverse complement strand
TGCGTCGCGGCTCCGGCCATTCCGGGCGGTCCAGCCATTCCCGGCTACGATCGCGCAGGAAATTTTTCACGATGCGATCTTCAAGAGAATGAAATGCGATAACGGCAAGGCGCGCGCCCGTTTCGAGACGCTCGGTTAAGATGCGCAGGCCGCTCGCGAGTGCGCCAAGCTCATCATTCACTTCCATGCGCAGCGCTTGAAAGACTTGCGTAGCCGGATGACGCCGCCCGTAACGCCCCACGACTTTTTCGATTGCGCGCGCAAGCGAAAGCGTTTCCTGGAACGGCGCAGTTTTGCGCTCTTTGACAATCAAACTGGCGATGCGCCGCGCGGCCGGCTCCTCCCCGAGATCGCGGAATAAGCGAGTCAGTTCTTCCTCGGTGTAGTTGTTAACGATGCTGGCGGCGGTCAGATCATTTTGCGGATCCATCCGCATATCAAGCGGCCCATTTCGCATCATGCTGAAACCGCGCTGCGCATTTTCGAGCTGGCGCGACGACACACCAAGATCGAGAAGCGCACCTCCGATTCTCGTAATCCCGAGCTGGTCGAGAACCTTGTCGACATGGCGGAAATTTGCCCGCCGCAAAGTGACGCGCCCGCCGAAGCGAGCCAAGTGCTCAGTAGCGTGTTGGACCGCTTCGGGATCTTGGTCCAAAGCCAGCACATCTGCGCCGGTTCTCAGGATTGCTTCGCTGTGGCCGCCGCCGCCGCAGGTTGCATCGACAACAAGGGAACCGGGCCGCGGCGCGAGCAACTCCACTACTTCAGCCGCGAGCACGGGCCGGTGATAGCTGATATCCTCCATTTCCTGCGCCTCCTCTTCGAGAACGAGCGGACCGGTAGCGAACCAGACCGGCCGCTCAAACAACAAAGCATTCATATTGTCCGGGAATCACGTTGCCTACAAACCGATTACGTTCGCGACATGCTGGTAAGTGGGCGTTTCCTCCTCGTGGGCACGCTTCCAGCGCTGCAAATTCCAGATCTCAAAACGTCCGCGCCCGCCGACAAGCGCGACCTCGCCCTTTAACCCGACTTTCTGGCAAAGCTCCTCCGGCAAAACGAGACGCCCCTGCCGGTCGGCCGCGCCGTGCTGCGAGCGAGAATGAAGTTGGCGCAAAAACACGCGGCGATCGCGCGCCGACACATTCGGGTCGGACTCCGCCACCGCGCTCATGCGGGCAAACTCCTGCGGTGACATGACGAGGAGAAACTGATGATTCGCTTCGGGCAAGAGAATGAACTGCTGACTTTTATCGCGCCGCCAGCGTGCCGGAATGGTGATCCGATTTTTATCGTCGATCGAATGTCGAAATTGACCCGCGTAGAAAATTTCGGAGGAAGGCAACGTATCCATATGCGGGAGGAGAATTGATCCATTCTAGCCCACTTTCCTCCACTTTTAACCACCTTCCGTGCCGAGCGTCAATAAAAATTAATGCCCCTCTGTTTGCAGCTATTTCCCTCGCTCGTAAACTCTCGCCACCATGATGCGCCTTCGGCTCAGAGCGATAATCGCCATCATTATCTTTCAAGCGCACTTCGGCTTTGGTCAGGTCGCAGACAAAAGCGAGAGCGACACTGTCCGAGTCACGGTCTCCATGAAAGCGGACGGTTCCCGTACCGTTTACAAATTTGATGACGCCGAACACAAGGCAGTCGCGACGACGACCGGCCCGGATGGAAAGGTGCGGGAAAAAATCCGTTATCAGCTCGACGACGCCGGGCGTTATTCAAGCGGAATGGTTTTCGGTGCTGATGGACGTCTCCGGCTCAAAAGCCAATACAAATATGACAGCGCCGGACGACTACAGGAGGAATCTCAAACCGCAGCCAATGACGCCCTTCTGCACAAGATCGTTTACGATTACGACCAGCAAGGCAAACCGACCGGCTATTCCATTTTCGATGCCTCCGGCAAACTAATTGGACGGATGGGCGCGCCGCCCGCGAATTCCTCCCCAAAGCCGCGCGAGAAAAGCGGCCGGCGCTAGGATAATGGCGTTGCTCGCTTGCCACGGCGGGCAAAAACGTCTACAGGAAATTAACGTGATAGATTACATCCAGAAGGGCGGTTTGCTGATGTGGCCAATTCTGGCCTGCAGCATCATTTCCATCGCGGTCTTCGCTGAGCGTCTCTTTTATCTGCATCGCGCGACGATCCACGTCGGCGAATTTTTAAAGGGGCTGTCCAATCTCATCCAACGTCGCAACTTTGCCGAGGCATTGCACGAATCTGCCGGCACGCCCGGTCCGGTCGCGCGTGTCATCCATTCCGCCATCATCCGGCACGATTCGCCGCGCGCGGAGTTGCGCGAGATTGTGCAGGAAGCTGGGCAACTCGAGGTCCCGAAACTGGAGCGGTTTCTGGGGGTCCTGGCCACACTCGCTTTTCTTGCGCCGCTTCTCGGATTACTTGGCACCGTCGCCGGCATGATCGACGCCTTCGGCACGATTTCTTCCAATGGAGGTTATGCGACCGTGACGGAACTTTCGCGCGGGGTTTACAAGAGTCTGCTGACGACGGCGGCCGGTCTGGTCGTGGCCACGCCCACTTTCGTTGCTTACAGTTATCTCTCCTCCCGCGTGAACACGATGCTGCACGATATGGAACGCGCCGGCATCGAGATTGTGCACATGTTGACGGAAAGCCGTCCGCTCGGCGGCATCATCAGCTTCCAACAACCCGCCGAAACGATCGCGGCGGAGCAGCAATGATGTCCGAATCGCTAGATCGACGATTCGTTAAACCGACAATCACCGCAGCGCGCGCATGAAGCTCAGCCGGACGAAGGAATATAACTTCGGCTGGCTCGTCCTTTTTCCCCTGCTCGACGTCGCTTTCCTCCTCGTTTTCTTTTTGTTGCTGAGCTCAAATTTTATTTTGCAGCCCGGCATTTCTGTTTCGATGCCGTTTTCCCGATTCACGCTCGGGCCGCAGATCAATCAACAAATCATCAGCATCACGGGCGGAGCAGCGCCGGCAATTTATTTCCGCGACCAAAAAATCACGCTGGAACAGCTCGGGCCCCTGCTTGAGGCAGCCAAACGAGAGGGTCGATCGATCATTATTAAGGCAGACCGGCTGACGCCGTATGAGACGGTGGTGGAGGTAACGAACGCCGTCCTCGAACACGGCATCGCCTCCGTCGCTCTGGCGACGACTTCGCCGCGATGAACGCCTCCGTCTCTGTGCCTGCAGCGACACCCCTGCTTTTTAATTGGGAGCCGCCCCGCGGCCGGAAAATGGCGATCACAGTCTTTGTGATCGTTTCCTTAGTCGCCCACGCTCTTTGCTTCTATGTTTTTCAAATCGTCTACCCGCCGACGATCGCGCTTTTGCCCCCGCCCGCCCGGGTCAGTCTCATCTCGCCCAACTCTGAAGAAGGCCGCACGCTTTTGCAATGGATCGGCGCGGAGGACCCGGCGCTGGCCTTTGCCACTCAGCGGCCGGCCGAGGCGCGGCTGCGCGCGCTCCCGAAACTGCGCCATGTTCCCTCCTACCTCGCGATCGAACCCGCCCTGAGAGAAATTCCGCCTTTGTTTGTCGATCTTCGCATGCCTAGCTCGCAGCCGCCGACCGCCGTGCCAATCACTCATGCGCAAGTTCCGCCGGCGACCAGCCCAAGAGCGACAACTTTTTCGTTTTCAACGGAACTTAATAATTTTGGCGCTCCGCATTTGCCAAGGCCGAGTTTTACCGCCTCGAACAACGAGTCACCGGATAACATTCGCTTTCGGGTTGCAGTCGGTGCACGAGGAGAGATCCGCTATTGTTTTCTATTGAATACGTCCGGCGATCCCGCACTCGATGAACAAGCGCGGCAATATCTCATGCTCTGCCGTTTTCCCGGAAGACCGGCAAGTGACGAGAGCGACCGGTCTCTCCTCTGGGGCATCGCCACGATTGAATGGGGAAATGATGTGGCGCGGCCCCAGGCAACATCGACAACAACTGGTGTCCAGTGATTCGGGTCAGTTTAGCCGCGCTGGCGACGATTTATTTGCTGCTTTTCCTTGCGGCGGTTTTTCTCTTCTGGATAGTGGGAGAGTGGAGGCGCGGACGGCGCGAACGCCGGGCTTTACGGCATCGGCTGCGTTGTGTGATGTGCGCGTTCGAATTTGAAGATCGAACAGATGCTTTGCTTCCGCGGTGTCCGCGCTGCGGAAGTTTGAACGAACGATTTAAATTGGAGCAAATCTAAAATGGGAATGTGGATTGGCCGCAATCGCAAAGCGCGCGTGACCTACGGTTTCGATGAAATCGCTCTCGTCCCTGGCCGCGTTACGATCAATCCGAACGAAGTCGACACTACCTGTCGTTTGCCGCGTAAGAACGTCGGGCCGATCGAATTGAAAATTCCGATTCTGGCCAGCGCGATGGACGGCGTAGTCGATGTTCGATTCGCCATCGCCATGAGCAAACTCGGCGGACTTGCCGTGCTCAACCTGGAGGGCGTGCAAACGCGCTACAAAAATCCGCAGGAGGTTTTGCAAAAAATTGTCGAGGCCGACAAATCGGAAATCACGGCGCTGCTGCAAAAAATTTATCAGGAGCCGGTGCACGAAGATTTAATTGCCGCGCGCATTCGCCAGATCAAAGACGGCGGCGCGCTGGCGGCGGTAAGTTCCATTCCGCAACGCGCGGCTCAATTCGGCCGGCTCGCGCAGGAAGCAGGCGCGGATGTATTTGTTGTGCAAAGCACCGTCTCGACTGTTCGTCATATTTCTTCGGAATATAAATCACTCGATCTGGAAAAATTTTGTCGCGAGATGCGCGTTCCGGTGATCGTTGGCAATACGGTCGGCTACGATGTCACTTTCGAGATCATGGAATGCGGGCCCGCGGCGATCCTGGTCGGCGTGGGACCGGGCGCGGCCTGCACCTCCCGCGGCGTGCTCGGGCTCGGTGTGCCGCAAGTTACGGCGACAGTCGATTGCGCAGCCGCGCGCGACGCATATTTCAAAAAAACTTCCCGCTACGTCCCGATCATCACCGACGGCGGCATGAGCAAAGGCGGCGATGTTTGCAAAGCCCTCGCCTGCGGCGCGGATGCGGTGATGGTGGGAAGCGCATTTGCCCGAGCGCAGGAAGCGCCCGGCGCCGGTTATCACTGGGGCATGGCCACTCCGCACGTTAATCTCCCCCGCGGCACCCGGATCAAAGTCGGCACGACCGGATCGCTGAAACAAATTCTCTTCGGCCCGGCCGCGGTTGACGATGGCAGTCAAAATCTCGTTGGCGCAATTACCACCTGCATGGGAAATGTAGGGGCGCGTTCGCTGGCCGAATTTCAGCAAACCGAAATCATCATTGCGCCATCGATCAAAACCGAGGGGAAACTTTTCCAGACCGTGCAGAGTGTCGGGATGGGCACGAGCTAAAATATTTGGCGATTAAGCGATTTAGTGATTAACAGTCGCTAAATCAGTCACTCCTTAACTCACTCCATGAATTACGATCGCCGAGTTGTCATTACCGGAATGGGCACTATCACCCCGCTCGGAAACGAGCTGGAGACTTTCTGGTCGAATCTTAAGAACGGCGTCAGCGGCATTCGCAAAATCGAAGCTTTCGACACCTCCGGTTATGATTGTCAGATCGCCGGTGAAGTGCGCGACTTTGATCCGAAGCCGTTTTTCAGAAATGCCAAGGACATCCGGCGGACAGATCGTTTCGCCCAACTCGCGCTGGCCGCGGCGAAGAGGGCACTGGAGGACGGCGGAATCGATCTCGAAAAGATCAGGCGAGATCGCTTCGGGGTCATTGTCAGCAGCGGGATCGGCGGACTAAAAACGTTAGAGGATCAATACACGGTCCTCTTGACCAAGGGGCCGGCGCGCACTTCACCTTTCACCATTCCAATGTTGATCAGCAACATGGCCAGCGGCCTCATCTCGATGGAGTACGGGCTGCGCGGTCCAAACCTGTGCATTGTTACCGCCTGTGCCACGTCAAACAACGCCATCGGCGAATCGTGGCGGATGATTAAATTCGGCGACGCCGATATTTTTCTCGCCGGCGGATCGGAAGCGTCGGTTGTCGCGATTGGTCTGGCCGGTTTTTCAGCCATGAGAGCGCTCAGCACGCACAACGACGAACCTGGGCGTGCCTCGCGCCCGTTCGATCGCGATCGCGACGGCTTTGTCATGAGC
>QHRC01000125.1:1227-7388 GCA_003219995.1 Verrucomicrobiota bacterium | reverse complement strand
CCGGGAAAGCGGGATGTGTTGATCGATCTCTTCGACCGGGAATTCATCGAGCGCTGGAGGTTTTGAAACTATCGCCGACCGCGCGTTCGCTGTTGTAGAGGCGTTTGTCTCAAACGCCTAACTAATGGAGTCGGCGCTCGCCACCGCGAGCGCCGCTCCAACGGCGCCGAGCTAGATAACAATCCGAGAGATCGGCGGCGACAAAGACATGATTTTAACGCCCGGGCCGGAGAAATTTCTTTTGCATCGCAAACCGACGCTGTTGTATTCTGCTTCCCCTTTAAACGCGTAATTGTCGATCTATGGATGTAAGCGGACACATCGGCGCAATTTTGAATCAAAAGAGTGCCGAGATTTTTTCGATCTCACCCGAGAGCACAGTCTTCAAGGCCATCGAAATGATGGCGGACAAAAATGTCGGCGCATTGCTCGTGATGAAGGGCGAGGAATTGGTCGGTATCATGTCGGAGCGCGATTACACAAGAAAAGTGTTTCTGCGCGGCAAATCGTCGAAAGAAACGCGCGTCGATGAAATTATGTCTAAAGATCTGACTGTCACGCATCCGCAGGAAGGCGTGCAAGAATGTTTGCGGGTCATGACCGATAAACATATTCGCCACCTGCCCGTGCTCGACGGTGAGAAACTGGTGGGCGTCATTTCAATCGGCGATCTGGTCAAGCACGTGATCTCCTGCCAGAGCGCCGCCATCGCGCATCTGGAGAGTTACATTCACGGTGGCTATACCGGATAATTGTTCTGTAGCGGCGCTCTATGAGCGTCGAAATTTACTCATCCGGCGGTCATAGACCGCCGCTACAGTTTCCAGGCTGTCTCGCCGCCTACAATCGTCCGCACCGCGCGGCCCTTTAATTTCCAACCGTCAAACGGCGAATTGCGCGACGCAGACTGGAACGTGTCGATCGTGACCGTCCATTCCAGATCCGGATCGATCAGCGTGACATCGGCCGCGGCGCCCGGCGACAAGGTTCCAGCGTCGATCTTGAGCAAACGCGCCGGCTCGATCGTGTACATCTCGATCAAACGTCCGATGTCGATCTTGCCATGTTTATGCACCAGCAGATCGATAAAAATTCCAAGCGCTGTCTCCAGTCCGACGATACCGAATGGTGCGGCATCGAACTCAACTTCCTTTTCGAAATCTGCGTGCGGCGCGTGATCCGACGCCAAGATCGACAACGTGCCATCAGCGATTCCTTCCAGAAGCGCATCGACATCGCGTTGCGCGCGTAGCGGCGGATTCATTTTGAAATTGGTGTCGAAGTACTGGATCGCTTCGTCGGTCAAGGCGATGTGGTGCGGGCAAACTTCGCCGCTGATTTTCACACCGCGTGCGCGCGCCTCGCGGAGCAATCGCACGCTTCCGGCCGCACTGACGTGCTGGCAATGAATATGATGATCGCAAAGTTCGGCCAGCAAAATATTTCGCAGCACGATCGCCTCCTCGCCCGCTGCCGGCCAGCCCGGCAAACCAAGCAGCGTGCTCCAATAACCCTCGTGCACGACGCCGCTGCCAACGAGATTGTAATCCTGACAATGATCGAGCACCGGCAAACCAAACATGCGCGCGTACTCGACCGCGCAGCGCATCAACTCATGATTTTGAATGCAATGACCGTCGTCCGTAATCGCGACTACGCCTGCCTGTTTCAGTGAACCGATCGGCGCCAGCATCTCGCCCGCTAGATCTTTTGAAATTGCGCCGGTCGGTAAGACGTTCACGCACCCGGTTTCCGCTGCGCGGTCCTTGATCCACGCGATCGTGCTCGGATTGTCCGCCGGCGGCGACGAATTCGGCATGCAGGCAATCGTGGTGAATCCGCCCGCGGCCGCCGCGCGGGCCCCGGATTCGATCGTTTCCTTGTGACTGAATCCCGGCTCGCGCAGATGCACGTGCATGTCGATCAAACCGGGCGCAACGATCAGCCCCTTCGCATTGATCTCTTCAACTTCTGACTTCTTGCCTCCTTGGCTCGCCGTAGCCTGGCGAAGGCGGCTGACCTCCGACCTCTGGGCAATCTTTCCATCGACAATGGCAAGATCGACCATCTCATCCCGCTTGTTGGCCGGATCGACGACCCGGCCATTGCGAATGATGGTCGCGCTCATGGCGTTGCGATTCCTCCGCAAAGATAAAGAACAGCCATGCGCACGGCGAGGCCGTTGGTCACTTGGTCGAGAATGACACTTTGCAATCCGTCCGCGACTTCGCTGTCGATCTCGACGCCGCGATTGATCGGTCCCGGATGCATGATCAAACAATCCGGCTTCAAAAGTTTCGCCCGCTCTTTCGTCAGCCCGAAAAGTTGAGTGTATTCGCCGACACTGGGAAAATATTCTTTGCGCTGACGTTCGTGCTGGATGCGTAGCAGATTGACGACGTCCGCATCCGGAAGGACATTGTCGATCTTGTGCGAAATGCTGACGCCGAGTTTCTCGAACTCGCGCGGCACCAGCGTGCTGGGACCGACCAGTGTGACCCGCGCGCCAAGTTTGAGCAGACCGAAAATGTTGGAGCGCGCGACGCGGCTGAACAAAATGTCCCCGACGATGACGACCTTAAGATTGTCGATCTTGTTTCGCTTTTCACGAATTGTGTAAAGATCGAGCAACCCTTGGGTGGGATGTTCGTGGGCGCCGTCGCCGGCATTGATCACGCTCGACTTCAATCGTTGCGCGAGAAATTCAGATGCGCCGGCCGAGCTATGGCGCAGAACAATAATGTCCGCGTGGTTCGCTTCCAAAACCTTGGCGGTGTCCTTGAGCGTTTCCCCTTTCGCCAGACTTGATGTGCCTGCCGAAATGTTAATTACGTCGGCGCTCAGGCGTGAAGCGGCCAGTTCGAACGAAGTGCGCGTGCGCGTGCTCGGCTCGACAAAGAAGTTCACGAGCGTCTTGCCACGGAGCGCTGGAACCTTCTTGATCTCGCGCGTGCCGACTTGCTTAAACGCGTCGGCCGTCTCAAGGATCAAATTGATTTCGTCGGCCGACAATTCGCGCAAGCCGAGCAAATCTTTGCGTGTCCAGCGGGTTTTCATGTCGTGAATTGGGGAGCGCCGGCATCTTGCCGGCAGTTCGCTGCATCTTGCGGCGAACAGGTCACGAGAAGTCGTTCGGCAAGATGCCGAGCGATGCACGCAGGATGCGTGCGCTCCCTAAACCAATGCGCGCGTGCTTTCATTCTTTGAGTAACCAGACCACGTCAGCTTCGCCGTCGGTTTGCTCGAGCCGAACGCGCACTTTCTCGCTGGCGGCGCTCGGCAGATTCTTGCCGACGTAATCGGCGCGGATGGGCAGCTCGCGGTGTCCGCGATCGATCAGCGCGGCGAGTTGGATTCGTGCCGGCCGTCCGAAGGAACTGATCGCGTCCATCGCCGCGCGCACCGTTCGTCCGGTGTACAGAACGTCATCGACAATGATCAGCGTCCGGCCTTCCAGCGGCAGCGGAAGTTTCGACTCGCGAACAATGGGCAGTTCAGCCCGCGCGCCGACGTCGTCGCGATGCATCGCAACATCGACAATCCCGGTCTCGATCTCGATCTTTTCACTCGCGCGGATGAACTCGGCGAGGCGGCGCGCGATTTCCACTCCGCGAGAAGGGATCCCGGCAAGCACGAGCGAGCCTAGGTCGGGATTTCGCTCGACAATCTCATGGGCGACGCGCCGAAGGGCGCGTTGAATAGCAGCCGCGTCCATGATGGGGACAGCGGGAGAAGTTGATCGTCGATCTTTCATTGTATTCCTTGGCGACCTCGCGGGATCGCGTTAAAGGAACAAAAAATTTAGGAGGCGGACTTTTCGGTGCGCGCCTCCTTTATTCTTCGGTCTCGCCAGTTGGAGCGATGTTTCACGATCCAATCGAGCAAGGCTTTTTCAAAGCCGATATCTTTTCCGGCCTTTTCGCTCTCAATCCATTTGTGCTTCAAGATTTCTTCGCGCTCGGCCAGGAACTCTTTGTAGAGCACCGAGTTCTTAACGAACTGGGACCGATCCTGTTGCGTTGGGGGCATGGGAGGACTCTTTTCCATAAAAACAAGAACTGGTCAATAAAAAGCGAATAAGTAGCGGATAAGTATGACGTAGCATCAGCCATACCTATTTAACTCAACTGAGCCTAATCACGGCAGGGTCTCCCGGATCCGCCGCGCGATTTTGTTAAACTTGGCCGTGACAATCGACTCCCTATCTTCGGCCACGATGGGTATCCCGCGGTCGCCAGCCTCGCGCGTGGCAATGTCGATCGGGATTTGGCCGAGCAAAGGGACGCGCAATCGTTTCGCTTCGCGTTCGCCGCCGCCGCTGCCGAAAATGTCGTAGCGTTTGTGATCGGAAGGCGAAACGAAATAGCTCATGTTTTCAATGAGACCGAGCACCGGCACGTTCACTTTTTCGAACATGGTGGCGGCTTTGCGCGCATCGATCAGCGCGACTTCCTGCGGCGTAGTCACGATAATGGCGCCGGAGAGCGCAACTGTTTGCACAATCGTGAGCTGGATGTCGCCAGTCCCGGGCGGAAGGTCGAGCACCAGGTAATCCAGCTCGCCCCATTCAACCTGTCGCAGAAATTGCTGCGTGTAACGCGTGACCATTGGCCCGCGCAGAATCGCCGGCGAAGTGTCATCGAGCAGAAATCCCATCGACATGAGGCGAAGGCCGTATTGCTCGATCGGCACAATCTTGTTTTCATCCGTGGCCATCGGCCGCTCACGAGTGCCAAACATGAGCGAAATGCTCGGGCCGTAGATATCGCAATCGCAAAGACCGACCCGCGCTTTGGTCTGCTCGAGCGCGACGGCGAGATTGGCCGCAACCGTCGATTTCCCCACGCCGCCTTTGCCGCTCGCGATCGCAATCACCTGTTTGATGCCCGGGATGCGAATCGCGCCCACGCCGGCGCCCGCGCCGGCCGGCGGCGCGTGGATATCGATCAAAACTGTCGCGCTTTGAACGCCGGCGATGTCCAGCAACACCTTCTCGGCATCGTTTTTGATCGTCGCTGGAATGTTCGGATCATTCGTGGCAAGCGCGAGCTGCACTTTGACTTCGCCGTTGTCGACATCGACCGACTTGATGAGGCCAAACGAGACAATGTCGCGAGTGAAGCCGGGATATTTTACGGCCTTAAGCGCTTCTCTAATTTGCTCGTCGGAGACTTGCATCTGCAAAAATTACCGAGGCGGCGAAGCGAGTAAAGATTTCCTGAGAAAGGCTTGCGCCTTTAAGAGGCAGCCAGACACGATGGCCGGCATGAAAACAGAAACCTCTCTTCGAATCGTTTTAGCCGGCCCGGTCTTGGCGCTCCCTGGCGCCTGCGCCACTTTTCCGAAATCTGGACAAGCCGCTCTTGTTGGAACGTGGACGAACTCGCTCGGCACAGTCTGGATGATCAAGGCCGACGGCACCTTTGATGTCGATTTTGATAAAGATGGCAAACGGGATGGGATGTATGGGGCACGTGCACCCTCTCGGGCAACACGGTAACAATCATGCGGACGGGCGGAATAAACCCGAAGGGCTGCGAGGGCAAAGGCGTTTACCGGTTCACACGTCCTGACAAGGACTCGCTCCACTTCACTCTCGTCAGTCACGCCTGTAAGCTGCGCAAGAAAAATGTGACGCTCGACTGGCATCGGAAATAAATCCTGGCCGGGGCGAGTCGAGTTTTTTACGGTGATCGTCGCTTCCGGAGGTCAGGCGCGGTCCTTTAACTGCGTCTTACCGCCGGCGCGGGCGCAATTGACGCAGCAAAAAATTTTGCCGTTTTGCTCGACGCCATGCCCGATAACCCGGCAGTCGCAGTGCGGACAAACCGGCGCGAGAGCGTGGATTGCGCACTCGAAGCTGTCGAACGTGTGCCGCTGGCCGGCCACGACCACCTCGAACGCCTTGTCATACTCGTTTTCGCAAACTTCGCATTTAGCCATACTAAAATCTTTCGCGGGCCGACAGTCGTGCGGCGGTGTCGCATTTATTGTCGGAGGTGAAAGTTCTCGTCGAAGACGCTGAAAAGATCGAGATAGTCTTCGAGGTAACGGATGAGCAAAAACTTCTCGCGCACTGTTTCGCGCGCTTTCTTCCCCATTTTCTCGCGCAATTTTTGGTCTTTGAGCAGGCGCACCATGCGCTCGGCCGCTTCTTCAAT
>QHRC01000125.1:583-1139 GCA_003219995.1 Verrucomicrobiota bacterium | reverse complement strand
ACGGTGAGACCGAAGCCTTCGCGCAACGATTTTTGCAAAACCACTGCCGCGCGTGTTTGCAATGCATTCACCAAGGCGGTGTCGTCTCCCTTGGTCGAAATCAGGACCTGTTCTTCCTGACAAGCACGCAGCGACTCAAAAATTTTCGCACCTTCCGGGTCGTCGGTCGCGAAATTGCCGAGCAGCACAAGTGTGGCCTCGATCTGTTGGCGCGCGAGCTTGAAAGCTTCCACCACGCCCTCTGGATCTTTCCACGGGTCGAACCGCGAAATTTGCACGATCAACGGCAGATCGGTCGGAATCTTGTAATGGGCGAGACGTTCGTCGATTTCTTTATCGTCTAATTTGCGGTTCTTGATGTTAAACGGGTTGATCGCCGGCATGAAGACGCGCTGCGGCGGTTTCATTTCCTGCTTGAATTCGGGGCAGCTCACGATTGTCACGTCGTACTTGTCGATCCAACGCCGCAGGTACTTCCATGTCTCAGCCTCCGGCCGTGAGAGATCGACATGGCAACGCCAAATCCACGGGCACTTCTTTTCGTAGTGCTCGATCA
>QHRC01000125.1:0-428 GCA_003219995.1 Verrucomicrobiota bacterium | reverse complement strand
GGAGAAGAAATCAGCCGTGCCTTGGATCACGCGCCATTCAGCGCGAAGGCCGAGACTATTCATGAGCAGGGTGAGCGAGGAAATCATCTCGGCCACGCCGCCGCCGTAATAAGTCGAATTGAAATTCACCACGCGCAGACCCTTGAACTTCCGTGCCTTCTCGCGAACGCGTTCCACGTTTGCGCTTCCGACGAGCGGCTCGTAATCTTCGATCTGCGTGACGCGGTGACGCGGCATTCCTAAAAGATTCGTTTCTCCGAGCCCTGCTTCGCTCTTCACTTCTTGCCGATGCGATCGACAAACCAATCGCTCGCCAATTGCGCGACTCGTTCTAGTGCGCCTGGTTCTTCGAAGAGATGCGTCGCACCGGGAACAATCTCGATCCTCACCTCGCAACGCATTTGCGCGCGAGCTTCTTCATTCATTTC
>QHRC01000124.1 GCA_003219995.1 Verrucomicrobiota bacterium | reverse complement strand
GATATCCGGACCGCGTCAGTACGGATGGGGCCTTTGCCATAAACCAACGTTGACTTCCGGGAGCTGATTACTACCGGCACAGCAGCAATTGTCGCGGCCAACCGAAATGCTTTAACCCCGCTGATTGAACGCTGTTTATCGCGTAACGATCCGCCTAAAAACGTCCCACCGAAGCTGCACACCGGCCGATTCCGCGGGCGTATCGTACAGGCCGCGCCGATGTTGCATCACGAAGACCTTTCGACGGGAATATCTTGCGCCGTTATTTGACAAGGCGTCGCTGTTCTATCACCGGCAGCAGTTGTATTTCATTATGGCGTAGAACGCGCGCATCCCATCGCGCCAACCGATCTTTTTTCCTTCTTCATACGTCCGGCCATGGTAAGAAATGCCCACCTCGTAAATTCGGCAGCGCTTCTTCGCGAGCTTGGCCGTTATTTCCGGCTCGAACCCGAAACGGTCTTCTTCGATTTGGATCGATTTGATGAGCGGCGCTTGAAAAGCTTTGAAACCGGTTTCGACGTCGGTCAGATTTAAATTGGTGAACATATTCGAGAGCAGGGTGAGAAATCTGTTCCCGACCATGTGCCAGAAAAATACCACCCGATGGGGGCGGCCGCCCATGAATCGCGACCCGAAAACGGCATCCGCTTTTCCGGAAATGATCGGCCCGAGTAACACCAGATACTCCTCCGGGCTGTACTCAAGATCGGCATCCTGCACCAAAATTATGTCCCCGCTCGCCGCTGCAAAACCGGTGCGCAGCGCCGCCCCTTTTCCTCGGTTGACGGGGTGGTAAATAATCTGGTCGACCGTGCCGGAAAGCTTGTCCCGGAGTAAAGTTTGAGTTCCATCATTAGAGCCATCATCGATCACAATGATCTCTTTATTTTCAACCGGGGCGCAGCGCACCGCCTCGACGATTTTCACGATCGTGTTCTTTTCGTTATAGCACGGGATGACAATCGAAACCTTCATCGACTCAGTCGTGCCTGTGCATTCGTCCGCTCATGACCATCTTCTCATTTTACGCGCGTTGATGAGATTGCGATGTTTGGCAGGATGGTTCAAGCAATGCGTGCAAGGGCCGTTTCAAGAATAGAGAAATGAAATCGGGTTTTCTGGAAAAACTGATCGGGCGCCTCGGCCGTATCGGGCCCGAGGAGGTGCAAAATTACCTGATCCGGCTTGCGGAGGAAAAAGGATTTCTCGAAACCGTTTTCAACGCCATTCAGGAAGGCATCATCGTCACCGATTCGAACGGGCGCATCACCTACCTGAACGAGGCCGCCTGCGAATTGTTTGGCCTCGAAAGCGAGGACGCGATCGGCAAACGGCTGGACGAACGAGTGCGTGGCTTGGATTGGGACGCTCTTTCCCAGTCGGAAGGCGCGGTCAGCCGTGACATGGAAATCTTCTATCCGCAAAATCGTTTCATAAATTTTTACATCGTGCCGCTCGCGATCGAACACCGCGGGGCTGCAGCTGTAGCCGGAATCGATGATTTCGGCCAACCGGGGTCATCGACCCCGGCTACAGCCCGGCAGGTCGGTCACGCCATGATCTTGCGCGACATTACGGCGAGCCGCCGCTCGGCCGAGCAGACAATCGAGTCGGAGCGCTTAAACGCATTGACCCTGCTCGCCGCCGGCGTAGCGCACGAAATTGGCAATCCACTGAACTCACTTCACATCCACCTTCAACTGATGGAGCGCAAAGTGCGTGAGCTTGACGAAAAGATCCAAGGCGAGCTCCAGGAGTCGATCGACGTCGCACGAGCCGAGATTGCGCGGCTCGATTCGATCGTGACCCAATTTCTCCGCGCCATCCGGCCCTCAAAACCACAACTGCAGCCGGAGAACGTGAATGCGATTGTCGACGAAGCCGTCCGTTTTTTCGCTCCCGAGATTCAGGACCGCGAGCTCGTCGTCGAACAGGAACTTCGCTCCGATCTGCCGTTGCTCCAGCTCGACCGCAACCAGATGAAGCAGGCGTTCTATAACGTGATTAAGAACAGCTTCGAAGCAATGAAACGCCGGGGCGTGCTGCGCGTTCGCACCGATCGTGACGACACCCATGTGCTGGTAAGTTTCACGGACACGGGCATCGGGATGTCTGCCGAAAATCTGAGCCGCGTTTTCGAACCTTATTTCACCACCAAATCGTCCGGCACCGGCCTTGGACTTTTAATTGTGCGCCGCATCGTGCGCGAACATGGCGGCGAACTTTCCATCGAAAGCAGCGAAGGCAAAGGGCTCACCCTGACCATTCGATTGCCTTACATCGACAGGCGGGTGCGAATGTTGGAAGCGGGATCACCGCGAAAGAATGACGCCCAATAATCTTAGGGGCTAGCAGGAGCTCGTCCCTCCAGGAAGATGTTTTTCAACCACGCGCCAAGTTCGCGCAAGAAGAGTCCGAGAAAAGCGCTGGGCGATTCCTTGAAAAGATCGACAACGCGCGGGCTGAGATCTTGTTGCGGTGCGTGGACCGTTCCCGACAAATGCACCGTTGTCCACAAGTAGCCATGCTGTTCACGAGTGAAAATTTCTTCTGGGTTCGGCAACCACTCGAGATATTCGCGCGTCACCCCGAGCTGGATGGAGCCTCCTAACGAATCGCCATCGATCGATATCGCGCCCTGGATCCGAAATTTTCCCTTCTCTTCGACCGCGATATTTTTAACGTCGATCTTCGGATAACGCCACTCCCAATCGAGCGAGCAATCGTTTAGCTGCAAATGCGCCAACGATTTTTTTTGCGCGATTGCGGCCAGCTTTTCCAGAAAAGGAAGATTGTCTATCTTCGCGTCACGAATCCGCATTGATCCTTCGCCGGACGAACTTTCCAATTGGGGATTTTTTCCGGTCCAATGAACTGCGCCGGCCGCGTAGCCGGTGAAATGTCCTTTCCAAATCGAGGGCACCCACGCGCCGATCGGCAGGCGGTCGAAGTTCGCACTGAAATTGACGCTTTTATCTTCCCCAATACCTGCCCTTCCCTCGCCGCGAAGAGTTCCATTGCCTTGTCCGTCCGGCGCAAGATCGACGTCGTAAATGGTGAGCAGCGTCTTGGTGATGAGAAGGTGCGCCCGGCGTAGGTAGAGATCGGGCACCAGCGCCATTTTCAACATGCCGCCGTCCGCGCGGTATTCGAAATCGGGGCCGTTTGGCGTAACGAGCAGGTGCGTACCGAAAAAGCCCGCACGCTCGCCACGCAATTGCCAGGTCACGTTAGAGGCTTCCGATTCAATTCGCTTTAGAACAACTCGGTTCGGCAAAAAGATTGAGAACCACGGAGTCGATAAAACCAACTCAGGCTTGTGCTCGTAAATCTGGACCTCCACGTCGCCAGATTGAACGTGCACTTCGTCCAGTTCCCAGCGCCGGACGAATACCGCCCACGGATTGAACTTCGCTGTGATACCGCGAGCAGCGATCGATTTCATCGCTTTCTCCCCATCGCTGGCCAGGAAACCTTCGCTTTGCGCCGTCCAGGGACCAGTCCGCCGAATCGCCGAGTATCGTCCACGGGGAAAATGCAAACCTCTTGCGGTTTCATTTTCCAGGCTTTGACGAAAGGCGTCGCCCGCAACGTAATGAGTGAGTAACGGGCTAAAAAACAGGGCCAGGCCGGCTGCGGCCGCGATCACGAGAAAAATCGCAATCGCTCCAATGTAGATCAGCCAATTTCTCGGCACGATCGACAACATCGCCGATCATTAACCCACAAGCACGATTTGTTGAACAAAAGAGACGCAAAGCCGAAGAGACTGCGCCGGGCAAAAAATCACCAACAGATGGCGAGCGTAACGTCTTTTAGCTTACTCACCAGGCCGTTCCAAGTTCAATGATCGCCCGAACTGTATTTGGGTTCTTTCACCTGTTTCCGGACTGCTTCGAAAAGCCGGCCAATCCCGATCTGGCTCACGCGATTGGCGAGGAAGGCCGGAATAAGGCCGCCGGTGTCGGTGTAAACGGAATAAGTGGCGAGAGTTTTATTTGCGCCACTTGGCTCCAGCAACCATCCGCCATCGCAAACATTTACTCGCACGACCCCGGGCTTTTCCGCAGGGCCGAGCTCGTTCGCGGGTTTCCACCAATTTAGATAAACCAGCCCACCGGCCGCGGCCGGCCAGGATTTCTTCTGGACGCGAAGAGTATAATCGCGGTCCGCGCAAATTTTTGGCGAGAGACGCTGATAGGTGATAATGGAATCGCTTTCCCGCTTGATCAGCCGGCACTCGGCTGTGTAGGGCATGAAGCTGGGATAATTTTCGAGATCATCGATTACTGCGTGAACAGCGCCGCTGGGCGCGTCGATCTCGCCCACCGCCCTGAATTCTTTCAATGACGAACCGGGATGCGGCCTGGTGTGGATGGCAACGCTCTTGGATTGCGTCGCCAGTTTCCAGCCCTCGTTGGGATCGACTGAACTGGAAGGTTCGGCAGGAAGAGCGGATGTTGCAGCGAGAACAAAAATCGTCGCGAATTCGCAAAGTATTCGGCGTTCCATCGGGTAACAGTATCCGGTTTCTGACCGTTGCGCTTTGACAATCTTTGGGCAACCGCCATGCGAGAGCGGGCTAGGCGATAAAAGCGGCTTTACAGCAGATAGCGATTTAGCAATTGAGCGATTCAGCGATTGGCGGACAATGATCGCGTAGTTATTAACTCGCTCCTCCAATAATTCAGCAAATGGATTCAATCCAGCCCACCATCCTCGTTGTCGACGACGAGAAACATACGCGCGACGGCTTGCGGCGTTTGCTCGAGAATGAGTACGACGTTTACGTCGCGGCGGACATTGCCGGCGCAATCGACGTGCTCGAACGCGAACAAATCGATCTCCTCCTCACCGATCTGCGTTTGGGCAATGAAGACGGGATGACCTTGATCGATCGCGCGCTGAAAATGCCGCACCCGCCCATCGGCATCATGATGACGGCCTATGGCTCGGTCGACATCGCGGTCGAAGCGATGAAACGCGGCGCCTACGACTTCGTTACTAAGCCGCTCAATCTCGACAAGGTTGAAATGTTGATCTCGCGCGCTTTGCGAAGCCGGAAGCTGGAGCAGGAAAACCGTACCCTGCGTCAGCAAGTAGACGAGCGCTACGGACTCGAGAACATCATCGGAGAATCGGCGGTATTGCGCGAAGTCCTCGACACCATCCGCCAGGTCGCGCCCTCCTCGGCCAATGTTTTGCTCGAGGGCGAAAGCGGCACGGGCAAGGAATTGGCGGCGCACGCCATTCACAGTCTGAGCCGGCGCAACAAGTCAAAATTCGTGACCGTCCATTGCGCCGCGCTCTCGCCGACCCTGCTCGAGAGCGAATTATTCGGTCACGAGAAAGGTGCGTTCACCGGCGCGCATGAGCGTCGCATTGGCAGGTTCGAACAAGCAAATGGCGGTACAATTTTTCTCGACGAAGTGGCCGAAATCAGCACCAGCACGCAGGTCAAATTGCTGCGCGTGATCAGCGAGGAGCGCGCCTTTGAGCGTGTCGGTGGCAATCAAACCTTGCGCGCTGACGTCCGCCTCATCGCCGCCACCAACAAGAATCTCGAAACGCTCGTGCGCGAGGGAAAATTCCGCGACGACCTTTTCTTTCGCCTGAACGTCGTGCGCATCGTCATGCCGCCGTTGCGCGAAAGGAAAGAAGATATTCCCCTGCTCGTTCGCACATTTTTGCGGCATTTCTGCAAAGCAAACAACAAACCACTGGTCCATCTAACGGCCGATGCCATGGACGCGCTTCTTACGTACAATTGGCCCGGGAATGTGCGCGAGTTGCGCACCGCCATCGAGCACGGCGTTGTCATGGCCACTGGCCCAAAAATCACATTGCGCGATCTCCCCCCGGCCGTGCGACAGGCAGCCGGCGCCAGTTTGCCGCGCGGAATTTCAGCGGCGAAAGCATTCGGCGAAAAATCCAGTCCGCTCGACCTTCATGAGACG
>QHRC01000278.1:2269-3679 GCA_003219995.1 Verrucomicrobiota bacterium | reverse complement strand
GCGATGACGAAGCCGCTTAATTCGTCGACAGCGTAGAGAGTTTTCTCGAGCGGCGTTTCACGAGAAACGTCCGAGTAGTCTGCGTGGGAGAGAATCGCGCGGCAAATTTCCTCACTCCAGCCGTGCTCGCGGAGCCATTTCACGCCGACAAATGGGTGACCTTCGGTCGGGCTGTGTTCCAAATTCGGATGGCGCTCGTAATCCATATCGTGCAACAGACCGACGGCTTCCCAAAGATCGACATCTTCACTGCGCAGTTGCGCGAAATGCTTCATCGAATCGGCCACCGCGTAGCAATGCTTGCGCAAACTTTCCGATTGCACCCACTCACGGAGAATGGTGAGAGCGCGGGCCGACAACGCGGTCATGAAGTCCGGCTATTCGACACGACGCCATTCCAGAACGCGACGCGGTCCTTGATGCCGGCAGCCGCTTCTTTTGGATTGGGATAATACCAGGCGGCATCTTTGTTCGTGGCGCCATTGACGGTGACGTTGTAGTAGCTTGCTTCGCCTTTCCATGGACAAGTCGTGTGCGTATCGCTTTCGCTGAAGTATGCGCGATGGATCGAGGCGGAAGGGAAATAATGGTTTCCTTCCACTACGACTGTGTCATCGCTTTCGGCGAGCGTCGCGCCATTCCAAATTGCCTTCATCGGTGCGCCTTTCGTTCAATTTAGGCCGCAAATGAGATCTCATGCAAAGTTCAAGATCGACAATTAGAGTCGCGGATTTCGCCATCTTGTGATCGGGTCGGGCCGAGCCCCGGCGAGCAGTGGCTGATTGTTATCCTGACTATGCTTTCGCGGAATATTGAAGGCGGCCAAACTAGGGCCGGACAAGTCCGGCGAAAGCATCGCGGTAGCGCCAAACCAAAAAGAGTTCGAGGACTGTGACGACGAGCGCGGGTGGAAAACCTTCAGGCGCCATAAGGGTGTGGAAAACCAATATGTTAAAGATAATTGCGCCGAGGATCGTAAGACCAAGCGGAACGAAGCGTCCACTCAACAGCAGCAAACCGCCAATTACCTGAAGGGCGCCAACGACGTAAACGTAGCCGCTCTCAAAAAACGCTCGCAAGTAGAGTCCGGCCGAACCTTGCGGTAGCGGCGGCATGGGAAGGAAATGAAGAAATGCGTTCGAGCCGAACACAAGGAAGGTCAGTCCGAGCAGGAGCCGGGCAATGATAGTGACGATTTTCATGGTTCGTTCATCTTTTCGCAGGCGTCGTCATTAGCACAGCAAAAATTTACCATGCTTGTTAGCGCGTGCCCTCGAAGAACGCATCACATCTCGAGCGCTTTGCGAAGATGGGGGACAAGACGTTTGCTGAATTCGACGGAGTCGCCGGCGGAGAGGTGCGACCATTCGGGACAGTTGAAGCCGCTTAGCTCGGGGAAATCTTCGTAAT
>QHRC01000278.1:1675-2264 GCA_003219995.1 Verrucomicrobiota bacterium | reverse complement strand
AATAACGGATCCCACGTTTGCGTACGGGGTGTATCTCGATCTTCGAGAGCTTTCAATCCACCACTATTGGGAAGGCGGACAAAGACGATCTTGCCGCCACGGGCACGGAGTTTGTTTACTCCCGCGATAACGTCGCGGAAGCGGGTTTCGATTGCTTCCTTCATCTTTGCCAGAAAGACTTCTTTAGGAATGTAACTCGGCGGCGGCGGCGGGGTGAAAAGCGGAAGCCAGATTTGTTGAATTCTTTTTTGTAATTCGCTCCCTGGCCGGGCGCATTCCTCGATCATACGGGCGCGACGTTCCCGATCCAAAGTTCCGAAGTAGGGAGGAAGACGCGGCGGCATTTGCGCATAAGGACGATTGGGAATCGGCAGGCGTTTTAACAAGTCGTCGAGGGTAAGCTCCTCCTGTTTAAGAAACGCGACATGTTCTTCCAACGGCATGGCCAGATATTGGCTGGCACGTTGTGCGGGAGTTTGAGTGTGAGACCGGCCAACGGCTTTTTCTGCGTTCTGCATCGGGGGGGTGCCGGGCGGCGCGAAGAACAAGTATGGCACGACACTGCAGATAATCGTGCCGTGAAAATTTT
>QHRC01000278.1:519-1641 GCA_003219995.1 Verrucomicrobiota bacterium | reverse complement strand
CGCCCATCGCCAGTTGCACGGGACGTTTGCCTAATCCCTTTTGCAGTTCGTCAAGATCGAGATCGAACCAACCGCGCGAATCGCCGACGATGATTATGGACTCCGGTTTCACGCGCCGCCGAGTCATCGTCCAGAGATCCTCGTTATCGTTGAGCGTGGGACCGTAACCGATCGAGCGACAATAGAATTCCCAGGCGGCCGCGGCGGCGATAACGATGAGCACAACAACGACGGTCATCCCGCGCCACGGCACCTGGGGGATCGGCCGCTCGTAATCGCGCGGAACGATTTCGCTTGGCTTGGCGAAGAACAAACGCGGCAGCCGAAGTTTGCGTTTAAAATTGGAAGTAGATGAAGGCATTGCTGCTTCCTTGTGTGAGGATGATGGCGCAGGCCATTAAGGCCCAGGCCGTGGTCACAATCCAGCGCGGCAAACGCGTCACGGCGGTTTCGATATTGCTCTCGCGCAGCGACCAATGCATCGCCGTGGGCGTGTCCGCCAAACATGCCGCGCAGCATTCGCGTGGCAATCGTGAAATCGGATGCGCGAAAAAATACCCAGGCGATGCAGACGGCGGTGTAAGTGGCGAGGCCGGCCAAAAACTTCGTGGCAAAATTATTAGCCCACCGCGCATCCTCAAAGAAAACGCGAATGACGCGTTCGATTACGAGATAAGAACCGTGAAGCAGGCCCCAAACCACAAAAGTCCAGGCTGCGCCGTGCCAGAGACCGCCGAGAAACATGACGATAACTAGATTGATCGCGGCGCGCACCGGGCGGACCTGATTGCCGCCAAGCGGAATATAAAGGTAATCGCGCAAGAAAGTGGAAAGCGAAATGTGCCAGCGTCGCCAGAAATCGGAGAAGCCAATGGCGGCGTAGGGAAAACGGAAATTGTCCTTCAGATGAAAGCCAAGGCAGAGAGCCGCGCCGATGGCGCAAATGGAATAGCCGGCAAAATCGAAAAATATCTGACCGGCAAAGGCCATAACGCCGAGCCAGGAATCGAGCGCGACGAGTGGACCGGCGTAACTAAAAACGCGATCGGCCGAACCGGAGAGCATCGTGTCGGCAAGCACAATTTTTTCGAACAGGCCAAGAGTCATGAGCAACAATCCCCA
>QHRC01000278.1:0-491 GCA_003219995.1 Verrucomicrobiota bacterium | reverse complement strand
AATCGGTCCCGCGACCAGCTGCGGAAAAAACGAAACGGCCAGGATGAAATCGCGCAGTGACTTGGTGGGCTGAAGAACTCCGCGATAAATATCGAGCGTGTAGGAGAGAGAATGGAAAGTGTAAAAGGAAATCCCGACGGGCAGAAGAATGTCCAGGTGCGGCGGTTGGTAAATGGTACCGATCTGCCCGAGCAGCCACTGAAAATTTTGGAGCAGAAAATTCCCGTATTTGAAAAACCCAAGCATGCTCAGATTCATGCAGACGCTCGCGACCAGCCATATCCGTCGCGAATGACGCCCTTTTGCCCTGGCAATTCTCGACCCGAGCCAAAAATCCATCGCGGTGGTGGAGAAAAGCAGCGCAGCGAACGGCGGGTTCCATGCGCCGTAAAAAATGTAACTTGCAACGACGAGCAGGTTTTTTCGCGCATTCCACGACCGGATGCTCCAGTACGCGGTCACGACGACTATGAAAAAGACAACGAAAGTGA
>QHRC01000123.1:15615-15965 GCA_003219995.1 Verrucomicrobiota bacterium | reverse complement strand
CACGTCATGATCGTCGATTCTGATTTTGACTTCGAAGTTGGTCACTTCTTCCTGCGTTCCCGCGCCCGTCGTTTTTCCGGTGTTCGCGATCTGCTGCACCATCCCCTGAAATTTCCGGTCGGCGTATGCATCGACCGTGATTTTCACTCTATCGTTGATCTTCACATTCACCACGTCGTTTTCGTTCACGTCCACGACCGCCTGCATGTGGCTCAGATCGGCCACGCGCATCACTTCTGTGCCGGCAAACTGGTTAGTCGCCACCACGCGCTCGCCCAATTTGCTGTTCAGCAACGTGATCGTGCCGTCGATCGGCGAATAAATTGTCGTCTTGGAAAGTTGATCGCGCG
>QHRC01000123.1:11782-15468 GCA_003219995.1 Verrucomicrobiota bacterium | reverse complement strand
CATCGTCGCTTTCTGCTGCAGATTCGGCGCCTTCGCCGCGCTGATCGCTGCTTCCTGCTGTTCGAGGAGCGCCTTGTAGGAATCGGGTTTGATCTTAACCAGCAGATCGCGCTTTTTCACTGCCATTCCATCCACGACTGGCAGCTCGATGATTTCGCCCGCTACTTCCGGCGAAATCTTTACTTCCACCTCCGGTTGCACCTTTCCGGTCGCTGACACCGTCTGCAAAATGTTTCGACGTGCAGCTTTTTCCGTCGTTACCGGAATCGGCTTCTCCCGCTTGCTGTTAATGACCCCGGCAATGATCAAAAGCAAAACCGCCGCGCCCACGCCGATCAAAATCTTGCGCTTGCGCCGCGGACGACGTTTGCGCGGCACAACCGGTGCGCCGGCGGGTGTGGTTACGGCTTGATGCATGGCGGCGGAATCGGTTTTCGTAAAAACGCCAGAACTAATTCGTCTTTTGACCTTTGCAAAGGAAATCGCGTTCATTTAGTTAAGGTTGAGATGCGCCTGGCGGACGCTTTGCATTCAACACATTGCAGCGACTTTGCCTGCGCGCCGTGCGCGAATCCGGTTGATGGCCCACTGCGCGTGCTCGGCGATTAGCGGCTCAGTGCCATGCCGCGCCCGATCCAGCGCAGGAAGATCCGATTCATCGCCCACGTTACCGAGCGCGACGCAAACATTCCGCAAAAAACCACTCCGCTTGATTCGCTTGATCGGCGAATGACGAAACATGTCTCGAAATTGTTCGTCGTTAAGGTCGAGATAATCACGTAATGCCATTCCGATTGTCGATTTTTGGGCGGCAAATGCGCTCTCGCGCGAAACCTGGGCAAACCGGTTCCACGGACACGCGTCCAGACAGTCGTCACAACCGAAAATGCGATCGCCGACGAGTGGCCGCAATTCAAGCGGAATGGAAGTTTTCAATTCGATCGTGAGGTAAGAAATGCAACGCCGCGCATCCAGCCGATGTGCCGCTGTGATCGCGCCCGTCGGGCAAGCGGTAATGCAGCGTTCGCAAGTTCCGCAACGATCGCGCTCCGGTGCATCTGGCGGCAATTCGAGCGTGGTTAAAATTTCCGCGAGAAAAAACCACGTGCCAAGCCTTGCGTTGATCAGCATCGTGCTCTTGCCGTGCCAGCCGATTCCTGCTTGTGCCGCGTGATCGCGCTCCAAAATCGGCCCAGTGTCGACATAACATTTTTGTTCGCCGCCGAATTTACGCAGATAATTGTCGATCTCATCGAGCTTTGCCGCGATCAAATCGTGATAATCATCCCCCCAAGCATAGCGCGCGACTCGTCCTCCACCGGCAGTCTGCCTGCCACGCCGGAGCGCCGCGGAGGCGGGTGACCGACGCCCGTCCTCGCCCTGAAAGTAATTCATCGCCAGGACGATGACCGATTTCGCGCCCCGTAAAACCTTTTGCGGGTCGCCGCGCTTCTCCGCGCCCCGTTCCATGTAACGCATCTCGCCATGCGCGCCCTCCTCGAGCCAATCGCGAAATTCACTCGCGTGGGGTGGGGGACTGCACACCGCGACCCGACACGAATCGAAACCAACTTCTTGCGCCAACGCGACAACTTGCGATTTCAGTTCAGCGTTCATTGCCTCGTCGAAATTAAATTACCGATCTTGTTCAAAATCATCTCGGCCACTTCATCATGACTTAACGATGCGGTATCGATTCGAACATCGGCGATTCTCGCATAAAGCGGCGTTCGTGTCCGCAATAGTTCCGCAAATGTCGCACGCGGAGTTTCGGTTTGCAGCAAAGGGCGAACCTTCTTCCGCATTGCTCGCTCAAAAAGCGTTTCTTCATTCGCTTCCAGCCACACAATCGTCCCGAGCTGGCGCATAAGATCGACATTTTCATTCCGCAGCACAATTCCACCGCCCGTCGCGATTATCATCGCTTTCGCGGGGTCCAATTCCCGAAGCATTTGTGTCTCAATTTCGCGGAATTTTTCTTCGCCGAATTTGGAAAAGATCTCCTGGACCGAGAGACCAAGCTTGATTGCAGCCATTTCGTCCGTATCAAGCCGACTAAGCCCAGTCCGTCGCTCCAGGCAACGCCCGACCGAGGATTTACCCGCGCCCATCATTCCAATAAGCACAATCGATCTAGCGGGTTTCACGCTGCAATATCCGATTGAAGATCGACAATGAAAGCCCGAAGCGAGCCGTGGAAATCGCAGGGGAAGCTGTTAGCTTCCCGTCTATTTATATGCCTTCACCGAAATCTTCGCCGCTCGTCGCCGTTATCATGGGCAGCAAATCCGATTGGGAGACAATGCGCCATTCGGTTGAAACGCTCGATAAACTTGCTGTGCCTAACGAATATCACGTTCTGTCCGCCCATCGCACGCCGGACGCGACCGCAGATTTTGCGCGCACCGCGGCCAAACGCGGGGTGCGCGTTATCATCGCTGGCGCGGGAGCCGCTGCGCATTTGGCGGGGGCAATCGCCGGCTATACGTGGCTGCCCGTTCTTGGCGTGCCGATTCCATCGTCGGAATTGCAAGGGCTCGATTCGTTGCTTTCCACTGCGCAGATGCCCGGCGGCGTGCCAGTAGGAACGCTCGCCATCGGGGCGGCCGGGGCGAAGAACGCCGCACTGCTTGCGGCAAGCATCATCGCGCTGAGCGATGACGAGGTTCGCAAAAACGTGGAAATGTTTCGCAAGAATCAAACCAAGTCGGTCCTCGCCTCGCGAGTGCCGAAGTGAAGACTGAAACTGTAGCGGCGCTCTATGATCGCCGACGGCGGTCGCAGACCGCCGCTACAGTTCACGCAGTCAAACTTTTGCGCGCGGGCCAAATCGTGGCGCTGCCAACCGAGACTGTTTACGGATTGGCAGCCGATGCGCTAAATGCCACTGCAGTCGCAAAAATTTTCGAAGCCAAGGAACGCCCGCGTTTCGATCCACTGATTGTTCATCTGCCAGACCGCGATTGGCTTGAGCGAATTGCTAAGATCGACAATCAGTCTCGCGAACTCATCGAAAAATTAATCGCGCACTTTTGGCCTGGGCCCTTCACGCTCATTCTGAGGCGACAATCAATCATTCCTGAAATTGTGACCGCCGGTCTGGACACAGTCGCGCTTCGAATCAGTGCGCATCCAATCTTTGCCGAAATTGTTCGCGAGTTTGGTTCGCCACTTGCCGCACCGAGCGCGAACCGGTTCGGCCGCGTCAGCCCGACGACCCCACAGCATGTCCTCGATGAACTCGGCGGCCGGATTCCGCTGATTGTCGATGCCGGACCGACCAGACACGGAATTGAATCGACCATCATCGCGCTGCGTGGCGGCAAGATCGATATCCTCCGCCGCGGCCCGATCACCTCCGAGCAGTTGTCGGCTTTCGGGACGATCAACATAGTCACGTCACGAGAGAATATCGCCGCCCCCGGGCAATGGCTCTCGCATTACGCACCGAAGACACCGCTGGAACTCATTGCTGACGCGCAATCATTTTCGGCAAGACCGAATCAGCGTTGTGCATTGCTCGCATGGAACCCGGTTAAAATGGACAATCGTTTCGTGGCCATTCGCCGCTTGAGCGAGCAGGACGATCTTGGTGAAGCAGCCGCCAACTTATTTCGTTATTTGCGCGAGCTCGACGCGCTCGGTCTCGATCTTATCGTTGCAGAACGAGTTCCTGATCAGGGACT
>QHRC01000123.1:8831-11646 GCA_003219995.1 Verrucomicrobiota bacterium | reverse complement strand
TTGTTCGGTTTGCTTTGAAATTCGGGATGATACTGACAACCGACAAAATAAGGATGACCGCGCAACTCGATTAGTTCGGCGAGCGCTCCATCGGGCGATGTTCCTGAAATGATAAAGCCTTTCTCGCTCATCCGGTCGCGATATTTCATGTTGAATTCATAACGGTGCCGGTGCCGCTCCATCACTTCGCCACTGCCATAAATACTTTCCGCCAGCGTACCTTTCATGATTTTCGTCGGCCAGGTGCCGAGCCGCATGCTCGCGCCTTTGTTATGAATTCCGCGTTGTTCCTCGAGCAAAGAGATCACTGGCTCCGTTGCGTCCTTATCGAACTCGGTGCTGTTCGCGCCTTTGAGTCCGCAAACATTTCTCGCAAACTCGATCGTCGCCACCTGCATACCGAGGCAAAGACTGAGGTAGGGTATCTTCTGCTCACGGGCAAAACGCGCCGCCTTGATTTTTCCCTCGACCCCGCGCTCGCCAAATCCACCCGGAATCAAAACACCCGCGACGTCCTGCAATTGCCGATCCACGTTGTTCTGGAGCGTTTCTGCGTCGACCAGTTTTAACTTGATCCCACAGTCCTTGGCGTGGGTGAGCGATTCATAAATACTTTTGTAAGCGTCTTGCAGATCGATGTATTTGCCGACAACGGCGATCGTCACCTGCTTCTTAGGACTGATCACGCGCTCAACAAATTTTCGCCAGTTCGCCAGATCGGGTTCGGGAGTTTTGAGATGCAGCAGATCGCAAACCAGTTGGTCGAGGCCCTCGGTGTGCAGCATCAACGGATATTCATAAACGGTGTGCTCGACATCGCGCGCTTCGATCACCGCTTTTTCCGAAACACTGCAGAACATCGACAGTTTTTGCCGGACGTCCCGATCGAGCGGTTTTTCCGAGCGGCAAATCAATACCTGTGGCTGCAAACCGATCTCGCGTAATTTCGCGACGCTCTGTTGGGTCGGTTTTGTTTTTAATTCCGCCGCCGCTTTGATGTAGGGCACGAGCGTGACATGCACGTTGACGACATTCTGCGCACCGACTTCGAGGATAAATTGGCGGATCGCTTCCAAGAACGGAAGGCCTTCAATGTCTCCGGTGGTGCCGCCGATTTCGGTGATGACAATGTCATATTTGCTCTCGTCGGACAGTTCGCGAATCCGATCCTTAATGACGTCCGTGACGTGCGGAATGACCTGCACGGTTTCGAGATAATCGCCGCGCCGCTCTTTTAGTATCACGCTTTCGTAAACCTGACCGCTGGTCAGATTGTTGTGACGGGAGAGGACGCAATTGGTGAAGCGCTCGTAATGGCCGAGATCGAGGTCGGTCTCCGCTCCGTCGTTCAAGACGTAGACCTCGCCGTGCTGAAATGGGTTCATCGTTCCAGGATCGACATTGAGATACGGATCGAACTTTTGGAAAACAACCCGCAGGCTGCGCGCCTCAAGGAGCGTGCCGAGTGAGGCGGCGGCCAGGCCTTTGCCTAACGAGCTGACCACACCGCCAGTGACGAAGATGTACTTCATCGAGAGCTGCTCCTTCCTGCGCGAGCAAGTTTTTGCTCCAGCGCGACTGCGTCCTGCGGCGTATCAACGCCGGGCGAACCATGTTTCGTGACGAGCACATGAACATTTACACCATTTTCGAGGGCGCGCAATTGCTCGAGCGATTCGGCGCGCTCCAGCGGCGTCGGTTTCCATTTCACAAATTGCAAAAGTATCTGACGCCGAAAACCATAAATGCCTTGGTGCCGAAGATATCTTATTGGCGCGGAGCGATCGTGAGGGAAGGGAATAGCGTAACGCGAAAAGTAGAGTGCGTTGCCGCGAAGATCGACAATCACTTTCACTTGATGCGGCGAGGAAGCTTCCGCCGCGTTTGCGAATGGATGCGCCGCGGTGACGATATCGATCCCCCGATCGGAGCGCAATGTTTCAACCAGCTTGTCGATCAAAGCAGGATCCACCAACGGTTCGTCGCCCTGAATGTTAATAATGGACGCGAATTGTTTGGTCTTTCTTGCAACTTCGGCAATGCGATCCGTACCGCTTTGATGATGCGGAGACGTTAGCGCAACTTCCGCACCCCACTCAAAAGCTGCATGTGCAATGCGCATGTCATCAGTGGCGATGATGACTGAGTCCAGTTTTCTCGCCCGACGGCAGCGTTCCCAAACATGATGGAGCAATGGTTTGCCCGCGATTGGGCGCAGCGGCTTGCCGGGAAAACGAGTGGAGGCCCACCGGGCTGGAATAATGCCGACCGCTTTTGACGTCATGTTGAGCGAAGCGAAACATCTCCAGATTGTTTGTCGAGAGATTCTTCGCTTCGCTCAGGACGACATAATTATCTTTGCGGCAGCTGCCAAATCTTCTGCGATCCAATCGGCGCGGCTATCCTCGGTCATTTTATCGAAACCGGTGCGAACGCGGATCGTGCGCACGCCAGCGTTGTGTCCGCATTCGACATCGATCTCCTTGTCGCCAATAAAAAATGAACGGGCAAGATCGACATCGTGTTCGCGAGCCGCTTGAAAAATCATTCCTGGCGCAGGCTTGCGGCATTTCGAAGGGACACCAGGAACGTCCGGGCAAAAATACGTCGCCTCGATCAGGCCGTTGCCAAGTTGGTGCAACACTTCCGCTTCGACCGCCCGATATTGCTCCACTGTAAAAAAACCGCGGCCGATGCCGCTTTGGTTCGTGATGATGATGAGTTTGTAATTTTTGTCCCGGAGCCTGCGCAACGCTTCCGGCGCACCTTGAAAAACCTGCACCTGTTTCGGATCCGAACAGTAATCGGCGTCGTG
>QHRC01000123.1:2420-8689 GCA_003219995.1 Verrucomicrobiota bacterium | reverse complement strand
AGCTCGCGAAAAGTTCATCGCGCGTCACCGTAGCGGTGCCAAGTTTGCCGACGACGACGGCGCTGCCGTGATTGGCGATTTCGGCTGCTTCAGCCGGGGTGGCGTCGCAAGCGAGCGCGAGGGTGAAAAGCGCGATGGCCGTGTCGCCCGCGCCGGAAACGTCAAAGACCTGGCGTGCTTTTGTCGGGATGTGATGCGGCGTTTCGTCCTTTTGAAAAAGCATCATGCCTTGTTCGCCGAGCGTCACGAGAATGTATTTTGTGTCCCATTTCTCGAGCAAGGCTGTGCCGGCGCGGACAAGGTCCATATCTTTCTGTGGCGATTCGTCCGGATCGCGCCATGGAATGCCAGCCGCGAGAAAAGCTTCAGTGCGGTTCGGTTTCACAACAGTCATACCGCGCCAGTCGATCAAATTTCGGGAATTGGGATCCGCCGCGACTAGTTTGGCGGCGGCGCGCGTGTCGCGCGCGATGCGCGAGACTAATTCACCGGCAAGAAAACCTTTGCCGTAATCTTCGAAGATGATGGCGTCTATCTCAGAAAGGGTCTTTTGAACGGCGCCGACAACTTTTGCAATTTGCCTGGATGAAGGAACGGTGATCCGCTCGCGATCGACGCGGACGACTTGTTGATGCCGGGCGATGATCCGCGTTTTGACGATGGTACGGAAGTTTTTGTCCTCGACTGAGTTGACCATGTCGATCTTTTGTTTGGCGAGAAGCTCGCGAAGCTGTTCGCCGCTGCGATCTTTCCCGATCATTCCAATGACTGAGACACGGCCGACAAACTCGCGGATATTACGAGCGACATTGGCGGCGCCGCCCGGATAAAACGATTCGCCGGTTACTTCGACAACCGGCACTGGCGCCTCAGGCGAGATGCGGCCGACTTTTCCCCAAACGAATTCGTCGAGCATCAAATCGCCGATCACCAGTATGCGTTTGGCCGGCGCGCGGCGAAAAATGTGCTCGAGGCGGGCGAAATTCATGAGAAAAGTGACGGGCGATGCCGCCGAGATGAAAAATTGATGCGATTCAGAGGAGTCAAATGTGGTGCGTGGCGATTTGTGCGGAGCGGATGTTCTGCTTAGAATCTCCCCATTAATCCTGAATACGAAGACGAAATCAACAGTCGAAGCTCCCAATGATTCCTTTTCCTAGATACTTGAAGCTGAGCGCGCTCCTGGCGAGCGGCCTCATCCTTTGCGCTCACGGGGCCGAGACCCCGCAGCATATCGACGTAAAACAATTGTCAAAAAAGGTGGAAGACGTGGTGGTGCCGCTGCCGAACGAAGTTTTCGGCGCATTGAACAAGCTCGGTTCGATCAATTGGAAAGAGTACGTCCGGAGCGACAAAGGGAGCAATTTTACGGAACGGCCGCGCATTGCATTGTTGCTCGGCACGGTGATTGCCGACGGCTTCATCGCGGTGCAAGCAGAAGATGCTCCAGCGGTGAAGGAAATTGGTCAGCGCGTGCAGACGCTGGCCAGAGGAATCGGTGTCGAACGCTCGATTACACAACATGCCAAAGCGATCACCGAGGCAGCCGACAAGCGCAAATGGGAGAACGTGCGACAGGAACTCGATCGCACCCAGAACAGCGTGCAGCAGGCGATGAACGAAGTGCACGATGAAAAATTGTCGCAACTGGTCAGCCTCGGTGGATGGCTGCGAGGCACGGAGGTTTTGACCGCGGTGGTGACGAAGCATTTTTCGACCGAGGGCGCTGAACTGTTGCACCAGCCGGATCTGCTCGTTTATTTTCAAACGCGATTGCAGGCCATGCCGGAGTTTGATCTGGCGATCATCCGCGATATTCGAGGCGCCCTTGTCGAAGTAAAGCCTTTGATCGACGTGGGCCGCGCGCACATCTCGTCCGAATCGGTAAAAAAAATCAATGATATTACGACGCGCCTCGACAACGGCATCGTGACCAGGGAGTAGGGAACTTGATGCGTGCGTTCGTCAAAGCTCTCCTTCGTGGAAGTTTCTCCATCGCGATTCTGCTCGCGCTGCGACTGACAGTTTTCGCATCGGTCGACGATGCGCAATCATTCGCGCTCCAGGCCGCCGAGCCGTACATCAAAGAGGGGTTTCAGGTGCGTGAAGATTACTGGGGCGGCGATCTCGGCTCGGGAGAAAAAAAGGCGGTGCGGCAACAATTATTCAAGGGTAACGAATATTGGTTCTGGATGGGGACGGAAGTCGAGCGAGCCCGGATTTCGGTGCACATTTACGACTCCGAGGGAAAGCTCGCGGAGCAGCCAGACGGCTGGGAGAAGGGCCACTTCGCCGCGGCGCACATCATTCCCAAAAGCACCGGCAGCTATTTTATCATCGTCAACATCGAGGAATCGCCGGAAGAGCGCACGCATTGGGCCCTCGTTTATGGATTCCGCTAAGTTGACGTAGATGTCGATCTTGCAAGACAGGGCCACTTTCCAAAGAGCCCGCGGCGGTTTAGACACCGCCGTTCCTTCGGTCTATGACTGAGACGCGTACGTTACAATTTGAGAGCGCACGGGCCCTGCAATCGCTCTACGCAAATGATCTCAAACTCTTGAAAAATCTCGAAGATTCTCTCGGCGTAAAAGTGACCACGCGCGAAGGTTGGGTGAAGCTGGAGGGTGAACCGGACAAGATCGACAAGGCGCAGCACGTTTTCGACCAACTAGAGCAAGTCCGGCAAAAAGGTGTGCCGATTCAGGAGCACGAATTCAATTACGCGTTGAACTCGGTGAGCGAAGCGCGCGAAGATAATCTTGGTGAGGTTGTCTCGACCAAGATCGTAACTTCGCCCCGCAAACCGCCAATTGTGGCGCGCACGGCCGGCCAGCGTAGTTATGTCGATGCCATTCAGAAACACGACGTCGTCTTTGGAATTGGCCCGGCCGGCACGGGCAAAACCTATCTTGCCGTGGCCATGGCAGTGGCCGCATTGAAAAAGGAACAAGTTGCGCGGATTGTTTTGACGAGACCGGCGGTAGAGGCGGGCGAAGCACTGGGATTTTTGCCGGGAGATTTGCGCGAAAAAATTACGCCTTATCTTCGCCCGCTTTACGATGCATTGCACGATATGCTCGATCCCGAGGAGATTGAGCGGTCGGTCGCGCGGCAAACCATTGAAGTGGCTCCGCTCGCCTATATGCGCGGCCGGACGTTGAGCAACGCATTTGTGATTCTCGATGAAGCACAGAACACGACGACCGAGCAGATGTTCATGCTTTTGACGCGGATAGGGCCAAACTCCAAATGCGTTGTCACCGGAGATGTGACGCAGATCGATCTGCCCGCGAACAAACGTTCCGGTGTTCTGGAGGCGCTGCAGGCGCTGAAAAACATTCCCGGAATCGCGACAGTCTATTTCACCGAGCGCGATGTCGTTCGCCACCAACTGGTGCGCGCCATCATCAATGCTTACCAGCAACATCGAGCGCCGCTGAGCTCGGCGCTTAAGCAAAATGTTTGATTTCTTGCGACACAATCGATTGGTGAGACGTGGTCTCGCCTCGCGAAAGATACGGCGGCGGCGCGCGCGCAACGAATTGCTGTGCAGCCTTGAGGGCGCGTCGTCCATCAAAGTATTGATCTTTGCTGGTTTCACGGCCGGATTGGCGTTCCTCATCTTTAGCGGGCAACAGCCGGAACCGACGAAGAATTTCGTCATCGCGCTCTTGTTTCTGGCCATTGCCATGACGCAGCTCTGGATCAATCAACCGAAAACATTTTCACAAAACTCGCGGGTCCTGCTCGTTTTTGGAGTGATCCTGGTGCAATTGGCGGTGACTAAGATTTTGCTCGTGCTTTGCAATGACAACGCGTTTCGATTTTTGAAGCCGGAAATGGGCGGACTCATGGCGCCCTACGCGTTTGCGCCGCTCGTGCTGAGCGTTTTGCTCGGTCGAAACCATGGCCTTTATGCGGCCGTTTCCGTCAGCCTTTGGAGCAGCGTGTTATTTGGAAAAATTGATGCGCCGCTGCTCGTGACCAGTCTGATTAGCGGATTTACCGCCGTCTATCTCACGCTCCAGGTCCGGCGGCGCAGCAAGCTGATCCGCGCCGGCCTCGGGGTCGGACTCGCCATCTGGCTGCTGTCGCTCACGTTCGGCCTGATTGGGCCGATCACTTTATTTTCGCCGATGGCCAATGACTGGGGACTGATCGGCTTGCAAAGCGCGCTTGCAATTGGAAACGGAATTGTGACGGCAACCGTGGTTGGAGGCGTGCTGCCAATCCTCGAGCATCTCTTTCAAATCACGACCGATATCTCCTGGCTCGAGGCTTCCGATCTGAACCATCCATTGCTGCGCCGCATGACAATCGAGGCCCCAGGCACTTACCATCACAGCCTGGTCGTGGCGAATCTTGCCGAAGCGGCCGCGGAAGCCGTCGGCGCGAACGCGACGCTTTGCCGCGTCTGCTCCTATTTTCATGACGTCGGGAAATTGGTGAAACCGGAATACTTTACCGAAAACATGAACTTCGGGCGCAATCCGCATGACGATCTCGCCCCGACCATGAGCGCATTGATCATCATCGCGCACGTCAAGGAGGGCGTCGATCTTGCGCTCAAGCATAAGCTCAATCAGCGCATCATCGACATCATCCAGGATCACCATGGCACCTCGCTCGTTTACTACTTCTACCAACGCGCGCTTCAGCAGCAGGAAGACGCGCGGGCCGGCGGAAAAATCACGAATATCCGCGAAGAAGACATTCCGGAAGTGCGCGAGGAAAGTTTTCGCTACAGCGGACCGAAGCCGCAAACCAAGGAGAGTGCCATCGTCAGTCTCGCTGATATGGTCGAAAGTGCTTCCCGCAGTCTGGAAAAACCAACGCCACAAAAAATCGAGCAGCTCGTCAATGAGCTAATCGAAGAGCGAATCGCGGATCGACAACTGGACGAATGCGATCTCACTCTTGGCGACTTAACAATTATCGCCGACCGGTTCCGATTTACGCTCATGACCATGCTTCACAGCCGGATCGCGTATCCGAGGCAGGAGACAAAGTTCGCTGTCGCCCGCGATGAAAGTCTGCCCGATGTAATGGCGGCAACGAAACGACCAGCATCCGCGCCACCGGTCTCGGCCGCTTAGCGCCGCCGAGTTGCGCGACATGATTAAAAATCCAGCGCTGCAATGCCTGCGCGATTGGCGCGCGAGCGATTATTCTCCGATTCGGCTTAAACGGCGTCCTTTCGATCTCACTGGAACGAGCCGGCTGGTAGAGCCATCGCGCGGAGCCTGTCCTGAGCGAAGTAGAAAGGATGTCCACTTGACGCAGCGCGCCCGTCCCTTTCGTTGTGCTTTCCTTAGACAGCAAAAGCCGCAATGATCGGAGCTCGCCCTCTGGGCACTAAGAGGATTTTCAATTTATGAGCAAACGCCTAGGTCGTCGCGGTCTCGCCATACTCCTTCTGGTAGCAACGACGCTATTCTTCTGCGGTTGTGCATCTAACGAACTGGCGACCGAAGGCAGCCCAATGCCCGAAAAACAAGTCGCTACTTACATCCAACCGGTCACGTCTTCGAGTGCTTATGATACGCCGCCCAGATTTTTGAGAGGCTACGCTCCTTTTTTTCCCACGCGAGAGGCTACAACGCATCACTGGGGTTATGCCGTGGTTGAGTTCAACGTCACAGCCGATGGCAGAACCAGTGATGTTCGCCCCATATTAGCGACCGCTTATTCATTTGCAGAAAAAGCAGTGCTTGCCGTGCAACAGTGGCGTTTTACGCCGGCTCGGAAAAATGGCCAGCCAGTCGTAGTCCGGATGCGGCTCCCGTTCACCTTCCGGTCTTGAGCCACTCGTCACTCATTATTGTTCCCTTAGTTGGCTACATCCAATGGCATCCACATCATCACGAATTATGCGGACCTCGTCGGGTGTTTCGGTCAACGGTTTTCACGGCGATGTCTGACACATCTAACGAGACGGAGCTCAGCCACCGCTGGCGAGAGCGAGCTTAACTAAGATCGACAACTGTTTCATAAAGCAAAGTGAGGAGACAGGCCGGCCAGCGGTTAGCGCTTGGTTGGGTCTTTCATGGCTTCACGCGAATCTTACGCAAGAACTCCTGTGTGTGAATCGAGTAGTCCACGAACGCTGAGGTCGCGAGCAGCGCAAATGAGACGCCGCGCCGCATCGCAGAGACCGCGAAGTACGCCAACGACAGGCAAGACTCGCTCTGTGGGACGCCGCATCGCTGCCACGTAAAGGTCGAATCGATCCGAGAGGTGCTGAAGTGGATCGCCGGTGTCATGAC
>QHRC01000123.1:0-2372 GCA_003219995.1 Verrucomicrobiota bacterium | reverse complement strand
AAGAAAGAGTCGCGTAGCGCGGATTCCAGCGCAGTCTGGTGCTGGAAAACTCTATGGATGGTCAAGTCAGTGGCAAAACTGCGGAAGTAGATGACCTCATCCAATGCTACATCGGATTGGGCGGTGTCTTCCGATGCTGCGGCTGCCAGCTCGCGCGTGATCTGGCCATCGCGCACCTCGACCCAGAGGGCGTCAGCAACTTCTGCTGCTGGCGTCGCTGTCTTAAGAAACGTGAACATTGAAATAACGTGCGAGAGACCTAACGAGAGCGAGCTGAGCCACCGCTGGCGGCGGCGAGCGTTGCTTTCACTTCATCCTTTATAATTCATCCTTCAGCTTTTCAGTACGGCGGCCAGCGGTTGGCTCCAGCGATTGGTTAGGCGTGGCGTATGACAATCTCACTGCCGCTTTTTGCTCAGAGCGTCCTTTAACTCCGGTGAATTCAAGCTGCTCGCTTCGATATCGCGGAGCAAATTCTGCTTCGTTGGAGACGGCACGTCAAACTGCTGAACATCGTTGTAATAATAAGCGACCTGACGAGCCAAGAACGACTTTGCCAGATCAACATGACCGGCTTGAAGCTCGTCTAAAGTATGCAGACTAACTAACGCGAGCGTTTGGTCCTGTGCGCTGCTGGAACGAAACTGACTACGAACCGCTCCGATAAGGAAATGATTTCCAAGACCGAGCGCAAATACGAGCACAGCTATAGCGAAAGGTTTCATACGTCTAACGAGACAAAGCTGAGCCACCGCTGGCGAGAGCGAGGTTTCGCTTTTTCTTGCTACTTTCTAATTTCAACTTTGCGATTTTCTAATCGGCCAGCGGTTGGCTCCAGCGATTGGTTAGATGCATTGGTTTGCGTACAGTTTTCCTGGATCTCTGCGCCGCGAGCACTCACACCTTGACGCCTTCAACCAGCGACAGGTGAGTTTCGGTAGGGATAACGCGCCGGAATTTGAACCCGGATCGCTGCAGCAAGTCCCTGAACTCCGCTCGCGTCCGCTCTCGGCCACGTGGTGTGAGCGCCAGCATCTCGAGATCCAGGAGTTTACCGAAGTGCGCCGCATTACCGGACGGAATCACAGCATCGACGATGAGCACTTTCCCCCCACGCTGCATCGCGCTGTGGCAATTTCGTAGGATTTGAATTGCTCGCTCGTCATCCCAGTCGTGGATGATGTGCTTCATGATGTAGGCGTCGCCCCCCTCGGGAACGGATGTAAAGAAGTCGCCGCTGACGATCTGGCAACGGTTGGCAACGCCTCCGCTCCGGAGTAGCCTCGTTGCACCGGCCGTCACGTGCGGAAGGTCGAACAAAACGCCGCGCATTTTTCTGTTCGCTTTAAGAATGGTGATAATCATGAGGCCGTGGCCGCCAGCGACGTCTACGAGCGTTCTGGTCCCCGAAAAGTCGTATGCCGCGACCACAGCCTTGGACTCCCAGGTGCTGATCGATGTCATCGCCGCGTCGAATACCGCGGCAGCTTCTGACATCTTCGCGAAGTATTCGAAGATACGCATGCCGAAGACGTGATCGAAAGCCGGCTCGCCGGTGCGGACGCTGTGGTCGAGCTTTCCCCACGGACGCCACGTACTCTCGTGACCTACAAATTGCGCATAGGCACCGAGTGCCTGCGGCGAGTCGCTGCGAAGTAGCTTGCCCAGCGGGGTCAGGCGAAATCTCCGGTCGCCCGTCTCGGCGAAGAGTCCCACACTGCCCAAGCCGCGGAGCAACCGATAAACACCGTCTTCTGACGCGCTTGTCGAGCGTGCGACCTGAGCCGCCGTCTTGTTCCCATCTTTCAGGAGATCTGCAATTCCTAGTTCGGCAGCGACCGCAATCGCCCGGCTCACCCACTTCCCAGCAGTCAGGTTCATCAAGGTCATCGCGTCCGATGTCTTCTTCGCTCCTGTGGATTTGTGTTTCGGCATGTTCCTCCTCAGCTAAAACTTAACCCACCCGTATCATGCAAGTTTGCGCATCATAGGCAAGCGTCTAACGAGAACGAGCTGAGCCACCGCTGGCGGGAGCGAGCGTGGCAGACATCGAGAAGCGTTTCATAAAATCAAATGGTGTCATCGCGACGGCCAGCGGTTGGCTCCAGCGATTGGTTAGACTCACTGGTGTGACTCACTCCGAGGGTTTCGCTAGCATCTCCCTTGAGCATGGGCGAATGCTCGCTGGTTTTTTGGATCTGCTGCAGCAATACGGCTTCATGAGAAGAGGGAACTTCCTTGGCTTTCGATCTGACGTAAGCAGACAAGTCCGTTGCGAGAACCCGCTTGGCACCGTCGATGTCGCCTTTCTCCATGAGTTCTAGGGCACCCACACTCAATGTAGCGGCGTAAAACTCGTAATCGGCGAGTCT
>QHRC01000054.1:16781-17166 GCA_003219995.1 Verrucomicrobiota bacterium | reverse complement strand
TCAAATCTTGAGCGTGTCATTGACCGCTTCCTGCCAGCGGTGAATCTCACCGCGACAGCGTGAAATAATCTCGGCGTATTCCCGGTTGGAGTAAAGATTGCGCGTTTCTAGCGGATCCTTATTCAAATTATATAGTTCGTTCAAATCCTTGTCACGAAGACATAGTTTCCAGCCATCAGGGGAGATGACCGCGCGTGTAGACTCTTCTACCGCTCGTTTGACGACGCGGCGCGGGGCGAGTGATGTCCCTTTTTTTATCTTTGTCCGGTTGGGAGCCCACTCGATAAAAACGTTCTCTGGGGGCTCAGTTTCTCCGCGCATCAAACGGACTCGGCTTTTGCCCGCGCATTGGCCAGGCTTGGGCTGACCCAGCAGATCAATCAGC
>QHRC01000054.1:0-16632 GCA_003219995.1 Verrucomicrobiota bacterium | reverse complement strand
CGGTTAAACCGACCCGCTCCAGACAGGAAAGGATCGAACCGATGCTCCGGTCAACGAGTGTGACAAGCCCGAGATATTTCTGTTTGATGCTTCTATATTCGTCCGGAGTAATCCCGAAGAAGTAAAGGTCGCGACAACGCGTTCGATCGAGAGTCGCTTCGGCTTGCTGCCATTCCCGCATCAGCCGATAACGGAGGGGGATGTTGTCGCTGGGAGGGGCGGTGGCTGTGAGCTCGAGATCTACCTCGCTCAATGGGTGCTCGTCATTCAAGGGACCGTTGTAGGGCGAGTGAGGCTCCGCAAAGGCGACGAACATGATGAACGGATCGCGATGGTGCTTCTCGATGAATTCACACGCGTGTTTCTCGAGAAATCGCGGCTTCGAGAGTTCAAGCGGCAGCTCGCTCAAAGCGAGTGTTGAAAAAGAACCATCCGGCTTGTCGCCTGTCAGCCCTTTCTCAATCAGAAACCGGCTGTAATCACTCATGTTTTCCGTCGAGACCCACGTCTGGAATCCTCTTTGCGGAATCGCTTCGTCGCCCAGGTGCCACTTGCCGAGATAGGCAGTCCGGTGGTCGCTTTTCTCTAGTAACTGAGGGAGTACACGAAACTGCGAGCTCAGTGGAACGCTATTCTTCGTGACGCCCGTGACGTGTGGCCACATTCCTGTCAGGAGAGAGGAACGTGAAGGAGAGCAGACTGGGTGAGTCACGTAAGCGCGCTCGAAAATCACTGACTGCGAGGCGAGTTTCCCTAGATTAGGCGAACGAACTTTGCCAGCTCCATAGCACGCAATGGTGTCAGCCCTTTGCTGGTCTGGAAGAAAGACGATTAAGTTCGGGTTGCGCGGCAGCTTAGCTGGTGACAAGGCCATTGTAGTGGTGTCGCTGATGCGTTAACGGCGCCTTAAATGAAGACTGGCAACTCAAATGCCTTTTCCTGCAAATAGTCCACAGGGAAGGTTTTTTTGCGAGAGCCCAGAAAGTGTGTCCTTGGCCCCATCCGAGGTTGTCACATTAGTTGATAGTCTCGGTCAATAAAAATTGACGCACCTCCAGCTTGGAGGATGGCGGAGAGAGATCGCTGTTGAAGCGGTAAAAATTTCCGAGTTGTTGGCCATAGGAAGGGCGCGAGGGATTGGCATAGCCGGTGCTATATGAACCATAAGTATTATGGTTCTCATAAGTATTGCGCCGTTCACGGCTAGAAAGACTTTGGTTTTAATCGTTGGACTGATTTGTCTTTTGTCCCTCTCGTGTTTCGCTGAGTCCGTTGGAGGCACCTCCAGCCGAAGGCCCTCCGCTTACTCTTCCTCAAGCGCCCCCTTTACGTTTTGTCCCGGAAGTCAGCCGTAATAACGGTTTTAATCCCCAAGCCCGCTGGTCGATGGGCTTCCTTATCGACGGCGTAGGCAGTTGTCAAAGCTCATTCCGGATAATTTCGAAAATGATCGTGTTCTCCATCCAACCTTGCAAAATGTCGGTTCCTGGGCCCGTTCCGAAGGCAATAACATCATCGACAGTACCAAGTCCCATCTTTGTATAAAACGCAGCGGGCTCGAGACTTTCCGGTTCGCGGGACTGCGGTACCTCTTCAAGTTTGCCCGGCAATTTCGCCGCGCCGTAAGCATGCGTGCCATTCGGGCCCGTTGCCCATGTAATCCACGGTTCTCCGGCTGAATTGAGGCCGAGCAACGCGATTCCACTGTCAGTGCGGAACGGAAAGCCGTTCAAGCTCAATCCACCAATCGCGACATCGCCACAGACGATGATTGTCGATCTTTCACCGGCGTAGCGTTGGGCAACTGCGACGGCGCGGTCCAATTCTGCTGTTTCATCCAACGTTCTTTCGCCATTGTTCGCCTGGGCAGCTTTGCGCATTAATCCGGCGTCGACCACCAGTAAATACCCGCCCGTGTTATATTGAAGCAGTTCAATCGCGCGACGCACCATGTCGCCAAGACTGGGTTGTTCACTCCGCTCTTCAGCTTGGTTCGCAAACGCCAGGTCCGCATTGCCAAAAGCACCGAATAGACGCGGCGGGCGCGATGCGGGAATTGCTTCCAGTTCGGCTCGGGTGCGAACGATATCGAAACCATTGCGGCGCAGCTCGAGCAGAAGATCTCGACCATCCTGTCTTTCCCCGCCTTTTGCGTCCGGAAGAAAAAAGTTGATACCGCCGCCCATGGCAACGTCCATTCGTCGGTTTTCGACGAACTCGCGTGCGATGCGTTCGGTGTCGTTTGAATCGGCTGAGTGCGAGTAAAACGCCGCGCTCGTAGGATCAGTTAGTTTTGTGTTCGTGACCAGACCGGTAGCCCGACCGTGCGCGCGAGCCAACTCCACGATGCTGGTGAGTGGTTTCCCATTTTCATCGACGGAGAGCGCTCGATTGTTCACTTTGGTTCCCGTTGCCATTGCAGTTGCCGCGGCCGCCTGGTCGGGTGCGGCAAAATCCTTCGAGTGATTCTTTATCAGAGCAACGTGATTCATCGACTCGAAGGCCAGAGGCCGATCGGAGCCGCCGATGTAAACGCGAGTCATGGCGAGCCGGCCAGGTGCGAGTCCCTCTCCAATGAACAAAATTATTCCGAAAGGCTTTTGGACGACCCAGTGTTTAAAATAAACGACGCCAAGGGCGGCAAAGACGAAGAGACAGATAAGCGCGAGCAATCGGTTGCGCCACTTCACGAGGGCGATGTAGAGGTGACTCCCTTGTCTTGTCAATCCCGCAGGCGCGGGAAACCGCTTGTCGATCTTAAGAAACATCGGCAAAGTGCGCCGTTATGGCGAGCCCGGTCCTGCTCATCATTCGCGATGGCTGGGGTATCAATCCCGGCGGAAAAGAAAAGCGGGAGGAAAATGGAGATGCAACGCTCCTCGCCCGGACGCCGTTCCATGACAAACTTTATCGCGATTATCCAGCGAGTAAGTTAAGCGCGAGCGGTGCCGATGTCGGTTTGCCGGAAGGACAAATGGGCAACTCGGAAGTAGGCCATCTCAATCTGGGCGCCGGTCGAATCGTTTATCAGGACCTGACCCGCATCAATAAGGCAATCGCGAATGGTGAGATCGGACGCAACCATGTCGCCCAAAAAACGTTCGCCGCGGCGCGGGGCCATCGACTTCATCTTCTCGGGCTGATCTCAGATGGTGGCGTGCACAGCCATTACGCGCACTTGATTGCGCTCGCTAATGCCGCACACGACGCGGGTGTTAAGGAAATCTTCGTTCATGCTTTCACCGATGGGCGCGACGCGTCACCCACTGGCGGCGCGGAATATCTAAAAATTTGCGCGGAGCGATTGAAAAAGAGCGGCGCGCGAATCGTTACAGTTGTCGGGCGTTATTTCGCGATGGATCGCGATCGTCGCTGGGACCGGACAAAAAAAGCCTGGTACGCAATCATTTTTGGCCGGGGCGACGTTTCCAAATTATCGCCCTCTGAAGCGTTAGATCGACAATACAAACTGGGCAAGACGGACGAGTTTATGCCGCCGCTTATCTTTGCCCACGCGAATGAGCAGCGCGTCCGCGATCGCGACACTGTCTTGTTTTTCAACTTTCGCGCGGACCGCGCGCGACAATTGTCGCGCGCTTTTCTTCTCGAGAAATTCGACGGTTTCGACCGGGAATCGTGGCCACATGTTCACTTTGTTAGCCTTACCCAATACGATGTCCGCTATCACGCGCCGTTTATTTTCCCGCCGGAACAACTCGTACACATTTTGGGCGAGATGGCGAGCGCAGCCGGCAAATCACAACTGCGCATTGCTGAAACGGAAAAGTATCCGCACGTGACTTACTTTTTTAACGGCGGAATCGAGCGCGCCTTTGCCAGAGAAGACCGGAAGATTGTGCCTTCGCCAAAAGTCGCGACCTACGATTTGCAGCCGGAGATGAGCGCGGGGCTCGTCACCGACGAGGTGCTGGCACGCCTGGCCCATTATGATTTGATCGTCCTCAACTTCGCGAATCCCGACATGGTCGGGCATACCGGTGTCCTCGAAGCAGGAATCAGGGCAGTGGAGATGGTCGATGAATGCGTCGGCAAAATCATCCCGAAGCTTCTCGAGCTTGGCGGCAAATGCATTATTACCGCCGACCACGGAAACTGCGAACAAATGCGGAACCTGGACGGCTCGCCCAACACCGCGCACACGACAAATCTTGTGCATTTCATTTATGTCGCCAAAGACGCCGCGAAATTTCGTTGCGAGGATGGAATTCTGGCCGATGTCGCGCCGACACTTTTGTTTCTTCTCGGCATGAAACAACCGGCGGAAATGACGGGGCGAAACCTACTGATGCCGAAGTAGGATCGACAATCAGCAGACCCACAAGTTATACCCGCGATGGCTGACCGCAGCAGCGAAATTCGCGACTGCGGCACCGGCTAAGATCGACAACGAGCAGAGAGCACATCCTCAAACGTGATCTCCAATTGCCGGTTTAATGCTCGTGTTCCGGCGGCCGCAATTCGCTGGAGGAACGAAATGCGATTCTCGGGAGCGCTTTCTTGCCAGACAGGCTTGCGCGTGAGGACGAGCTCACCATTTGATTGCACCAGCACGCCCCAGCCAACCGGCACTTCCGAGGCCTGGAATAACTCGCCAGGCAAAACAAGAAAGAACAAATTTGCGCAACGATAGCGCGTCAGAGTTTCGAATTTCGTGCAGTCGAACAGGCGATTTTGTAACGCGGTCAGCTCGCGCAAAACCCGGCCGTAACCGCGATGCTTGATTGCCGCGAAATCGTGCGAATCAAATTCGCTGAATAACGAATCGGCGATTCGAAGATTCGGATAATGTATTCGTAAATGTCTTTCCAGAATTTGCCGGCGCCGTTGCACTTTCTCGAGACGTTCGCGGGTTGCAGTTGTGCGACAGTTGTCACGCCGTAGATCGACAAGCGCCTGTTTGCACTCAAATACCGCCGTCGATCCGATTCCTTTTGAGCTGGGCCGATAAGCTGCTACATCAGCTCGATAACGGCATCGCGGCAAAGGGACTTCGAAAGCACACGCGGAATAATCGTGTGCCTGCGCCCAAAGAACTGCGAGACGTTTTAAGCGCGCATGCGCGGCGCTTTCGCCGCGACGGTCGTTTACTCGCGCGCCCATTTGGCGAGTTCGCACGCCCAGTAGGTAACGATGATGTCGGCGCCGGCGCGCTTGAGAGAGGTCATGATTTCGAGAACGGCCGCGCGTTCATCGAGAAAGCCTTTTTCGGCAGCGGCTTTGACCATGGCATATTCGCCGCTCACGTGATAGACCGCGGTCGGTTTGGCGAAGCGCTCGCGCACTCGCCACAAAATATCGAGGTAAGGAAGCGCCGGTTTGATCATCAAAATGTCGGCCCCTTCCTCCACATCGAGCGCGACCTCGCGCAATGCTTCCTCCGCGTTCGCGCAATCCATTTGATAAGATCGGCGATCGCCAAACTGAGGCGGACTTTCCGCAGCGTCGCGAAACGGACCGTAAAAGACCGAGGCAAACTTGGCCGCATAACTCATGATGCCAGTTTGATCGAACCCGTTTGCGTCCAACGCTTCCCGGATTGCACCAATGCGGCCATCCATCATATCGCTGGGCGCGACCATGTCGGCACCGGCCTGCGCGTGCGAGAGCGCGGTTTTGACCAAAAGATCGACCGTCTCATCATTGAGCACGTGGAAATGATCGCCATCGACCCGGGCAACGCCGCAATGACCGTGGCTCATGTATTGGCACAGACAAACGTCGGTAATCGCGACCACATCCGGACATTTTGACTTGATGGCGCGGAGCGTTTTTTGGACGACGCCGTTTTCGGCATAAGCGCCGCTTGCCTGTTCGTCTTTTTCCCGCGGAACTCCGAAAAGAAGGATAGCTTGCAGTCCGAGATCCTGCGCGCGCCGCGCTTCATCGACGATTCCATCCGGCGAAAATTGAAACACGCCCGGCATACTTTCGATTGGTCGGCGTTTTTCTATTTTCTCACTGACGAAAAGCGGCAGAACAAAATCGCGCGCGCTTAGGTTCGTCTCACGAATAAGATTTCGCAGGCCTGGCGAACTTCTTAACCGGCGTGGTCGATGGACCAGTTTTCTCACGGAGCGAGGCTACGCGTTTGGCCATAGCGTCGCAAGCCCGCCATAGGACGGTCCTCCGACTGGCGAACTTGACGGCGTGTCGGGTTCGCGGTAGCGGCTGCTTGGCTCGCCCGCTGTGCAATGAGTCGCGCGACAAATTATTTGCTGATCGACATTAGCAATTCATTTACCAAGCTCGCATTCGCTTCACGAACGCGCCTCGGGCGGTCGACTCGGATCGAGACGGATAAGTTTAGCAGCGCATTTGTTCGTCGATTCTCGAAGCGGCACAAGATCGACATCTTGGTTGTCGCTTCAGTTGTGCCGGCGAAAAATCGCGAAATCCGAAAGGCGATTGGGCGCACCAAAGTGCTGTGGTTAGATCCGCGGCTGAAGCTCGGCGTCGGAATCGATTACCCGGTGCCGAAAACGATTGGCGCCGATCGTTTGGCCAATGCAGCAGCGGTCGCGGCGCTTTACGGTTGTCCCGCGATCGTGGTGGATTTTGGAACGGCGGTCACGTTCGATATTGTTTCGGAGAAGAGAAATTACATCGGCGGCGTGATCGCGCCGGGACTCGAAGCGATGACAAGTTTTCTTTATCAGCGCACCGCGCTCCTGCCGAAATTGTCTTTAAAGGAACCGCGCAGCGCGATCGGAAGATCGACAATTGAAGCGATGCGAGCAGGGGCGATTTTCGGTTATCGGGGTTTGGTGCGCGAAATTATCGCTCGAATTAAGAGCGAACGGTTTCCGCGCCGGAAAGTACACATTGTATCCACCGGGGGGTACGCCCGGTTGATCGCGGCGGACCTTGGTGAAACCATCATGATCCATCCTAATCTAACCTTGGAGGGGTTGCGGCTTGTCGCGAATCTCAATTCGTAATCCCGGGCGGGAAGGAGGTGGCGACCGGCGCAATTTATGCTAATTATCAGATCTGGGGTTGCTGCAGTTGACGGGCGAATTTAGGCTTGTCATCGGTTGCGCTCAAAGTTGTAATCCTACCGGCATGAAGATTCGCAAAATTGCGGCGGTTGCCGTCTTGGTGCTCAGTTCTTTTGCGGCCACGAACGTCGCGCCATCCAAATCGGAACTGGAGGCAATGTACAGCAAAGCGTTCCGAGATTTCGACGCGAATAATTTTTCCGAGGCGCTGAAAGAGCTCGATGAAATAGATGTTCGGCAGCCGGATTTGGCCGAATCGCAAAATCTGCGCGGCGTGATTCTGATGCGACAGGGTATCTATGACAAAGCAGAAGCAGCATTGCACGAAGCGGTGCGGATCGATCCGAAGTTTTGGAATGCGCGCTTTAACCTGGCCGAGGTTCCGTTTCTGAAAAAAGATTGGGCGGAAGCACGCAGTCGTTTCCAGCAGCTTCTCTCGAGCAACGTGTCTGATCTGGAGGGGGACGCGGCGCAACTTATTCAATACAAAGTTCTGCTGACGTATTTGCTGGAGGGAAAAGAGAACATGGTCGACGCGATTCTGGCCAAATTCGAGCTTTCGTCCGATACGCCAGCGGCGCATTACGGAAACGCCGCGATTGCGCTTCAGCACAAAAATATAAAGGAAGCCAAAGATTGGATGAGTGCGGCGGAGAAGAACTTTTCTCCGCAATTGAACAAGCTTTTTGCCGAATCATTGTATGAAGTCGGCTGGCTGCAAAAGCCCGCTGGGCAGACCCGCGCTTCGCTACCGTTAACCACCAGCGCCGAGCGCGCAGCAAAGACTAAAGCTTTTGCACGATCAAGGTTCGAACAAGCCCAACAAGCTCTGCAACAGCGCGACTTAGCGACAGCCCAAAAATTCATCGACGAAGCCGATGCATCCAACCCGAATCAAGCGCCGATCGTTAATTTGCGCGGTGAGATTTTGATGGAGCAGAAGCAATTCGACGAAGCAGAAACAGCGTTTAAAAAGGCCTCGAAGATCGATCCGAAATTTCGCGAAGCGCAATATAATCTCGCGCAAATTCCATTTAAGAAAAAAGATTATATCAAGGCGCGCGAGCGGTTCGAAACGCTCTTTCAACAAACGCCGGGAGGCGACAGGAATCAGGCCGCACAGATTATTAAGTTCAAGATCTACATGACTCTTTTGCTCGAAGACAAAGAGAGTCGCGCGCAAAAGATGATGGAACAATTTCAGTTCACAGGAGATACGCCGGCTCTTTACTATGCCCAGGCGGCCTGGGAGTTTAAGCACAACAATCCAAACAAAGCGACCGACTGGATCACGTCGGCGAAGAAGATTTATTCGCCCGCTTTGAACAACCTTTTTGCGGATGCGTTTTATGATCTCGGCTGGATGCAAAGTCCGGCCATCGTCGCTTCTGTGGCTCCGGCGACCGAAGCCGCTGTAATGTCGGCGCAAAATGAGTCTTTCCCCGCAATCGAACCCAGTCCTATTCCAGGCGCTGCTGTCGCCGCAAACAAAGCACGGAAACAAGCAAAGGCCGAATCTTCACGTCCTTCTGCAGCGGCCGCGAATCGCCCGATCGCTGGGATGGAGGCGACAACTTCGCGAGCGGCCGAATCTCCTAGCGCAGTCATACAGGTGCCTGCCGTTGCCTCAAACCAATCCATCGCGGCGGGAACTCCGGCTAAGCCGGAAGAGCTTCCTGCTGCTCCAGTTGCCGCGCTCTCGCCCACGGTGGAAACACCGGTCGCGGCATCCGAGCCAGTCAAATCTGCAGTCGTTGAAACTGCTCCTGTCGGCCAAGGCGAGAAAAATGCGATCCCGGCAGCGAATGTGCCACGGCAAGCATCGGCAGGACCTGTTGTTGGTGCGACGCCGGCTACTGTTCTTGCGCCAGCTCGGGTTCGCGAGTGGTCGCGGCCAACCATCGGTGAAACCCCGCAGAGATTACTTGTCGGCGGCTTGCTCTTGGCCGGCATCTTCTTGTTGGCTTGGGTGATTGTTCCTGAGATTCGCCGCCGCACGATAAATCTCCCGGTTTTTCGTCATGCCGCGCAGGTGAGCGGGCCTAGCGTGGATGAAGTCGAGATCCCATCGTCCCAAACGCAAGGACCAGCAGCGAGCACTCGTCTCATTGGTGGGCCCCCCCAAGTGTCGTTACAATTGAAGGCTTCCGAACCTTCGTTACGTCGCGGCGTTCTGGCGGTAGGAAAATCAGCCCACAGCTTCACTGGAAATTCGACTCTGACAGCCGAGGTCCCGGAACCTGTGGCCCCGCCTGCTGCCGATGTTGCGGTAGAGCTGATGGCGGTCGCCCAACACCTTCCTGAGGCCGCGGTTGGCTCTGTGACCGAACAAGCGGTTGAACCACCTAGCTTTGGATTTACCCCGGACGCGGGCCTTCCATTCGTTTCGCCGCCGCTGCCTGAAATGCACGATCCCATCGAATCGAAGAACGAATCTCCCACCGTTTTTGAGGCGGCCGTCGCCCCGGTCGTGGAACCTATCGATTCTAACGTGGAACCTGAAGTGGACCTGCTGGAACCGGAAACGGAATCAACGGAATCGCTGGAATCCGAAACGGAAACGCTGGAACCCATCGGGCAAGGACAACCCATTCCGCATCAAATACCCGTCCTTGCGACAGAACCGCTCATAGCCGAGGATGTCGACGCGCCGTCTCTTAACCCAATAACAATTTCCACTGAGCCCTCCGTCCCGCAACCAACCTCATCTCTAACCATGCCTGAACCGACCCAAATCCCAACCGCTACTCCAGTAATCAGAACACCAGCCGCCCCAGGCGCGACGCAGCTCGCTGACACCACCATGCAAACGGCTGTGCAACTCACTTTCTCATTTGAGATCGCCTCGATGCAACTGACGCCAACCTTCAAGATGGGTGCTTTGCAAGTACGGCCGATATCCAAGATTGTTACGATGCGCCTGGCCCCTTCCCAGCAGGTGCAGCCGGCGATGAATTTGCAGGTTACTTTCGAGATCGCAAAGATTCAGCCCACGGGAGGGTCGCTCGGCACTCTTCGGTTGACCCCGTCTCAACAGCAAAGGCCAACAGCCACAGGTTCGTCTTCGTTCACGGTGGCAGGGTTACAACTTGTCTCGAATTTTGAGGCCGCACCTGTTCAGCTTACTCCATCGCAGCCGGGCCAGGCGTCCGTTCTGGTCACAGCCTCGTTTCAGATCGCGACCGTCGAATTTTCGCCATCGTTTGAGATCGCATCCCTTGTCCTAAATTCGACTTCCAAACAGGTTTCCGTGCAACTGCCCGGTGCCGGTCCCGGCTCAGAAGGGGCTCCGATGTTCGAGATCGCAAATTTGCAGCTCACCGGCGGTGGCGAGATAGGCATGCTGCAGCTCAATCTGCTCGGTCACGGCCCGAAGCGGGGCGTGATCTAGCGGACGCTAGGGTATTTCGAACCGCAAAATCCTGCTGCCTATCTCGGACGCGTAGAACGCTTGGCAAAGCGGCCGCGATTTAAAGATCGTAGCTGTTTAGGCAGAAATTCTCCGTCGCGCCGGATCAATTTACCGTCGAAATAAATCTCCCCACCGCCATATTCCGGCCGCTGGAGGCTGACCATGTCCCAATGAACCTGGCTTCGATTTCCATTGTCGGCTTCTTCGTACGCTTGACCAGGTGTGAAGTGGAATGAGCCGGCGATTTTTTCATCAAACAAGATATCACGCATCGGTTCCAGAACGTGCGGATTAAACCCGAGCGAAAACTCACCGATATAACGGGCGCCGGCGTCTGAATTGAGAATCTTATTCAGTTTCTTTGTTTGATTGCTTGTGGCATGGACAATCTTTCCATCGTGAAACTCCAGGCGGATTCCATCGAAACTGATGCCCTGATAAATGCTCGGTGCGTTGAAGGTAACGTGTCCCTGAACAGAATTTTTCACGGGACAACTGAAAACCTCGCCGTCGGGGATGTTGCGATCCCCCCCACAGATCACAGCCGGAATTCCTTTGATGCTGAAGCGGAGATCGGTCCCAGGTCCTTTAATCTCGACGCAATCTGTTTTCTCCATCAGTGCCTTGAGCGCCTTCATACCAGGTCGCAGTTTGCGATAATCCAAGGTGCAGACTTTGAAATAAAAGTCTTCGAAAGCCTCCGTGCTCATTCCAGCAAGTTGAGCCATTGATGGCGTTGGCCAGCGCAAGACGACCCACTTTGTTCTTTTAACTCTTTGGTCCTGCACCGGTCGCATCGTCTTGGCGATCAATTTCATCCGCTCTGCTGACACGTCCGATAATTCGGTGATGTTGTTGCTGCCACGCACCGCAATATACGCGCTCATCTTTTTCATTCGCGCCAGCTCGTGTTTTGCCAGCAGCTTTAGTTGTCGATCCGACGCCCCGAGTGCGAGAGCGCGGCTGACGCGGGCGCGGTGGATTTGCACGAATGGAACTGCGCCAATGCTTCGGGCCGCGCGAATAAGCGCGATAGTCATTTCATCAGGGACGTCAAACGGTTCGATCAAAACGTTTTCATCGCGCTTAAGGCGAATGGAATAGTCAACCAGAAGCTTGGCGAGCGTGTCGAAGCGGGCATCATGCATAGGCGTTTATGATTCCATTGGACGCGCCGGATGCAACCGGCGGTGAGCCCGGCTCGCTACCTAGCCGGTCCGGACAAGTTTCGCCACAAACGCACCATCAAAGCCGTCTCGGAACGGAAGAGATGATCGAGCGTCCATTTGTCGCGAGTTTGCTAATTCACGCAAGAGTTGTTGCACGACGTTCTCATTTTCTTCCGGCTCAAGACTGCACGTACTGTAGACAAGTACCCCGGCGGCCTTCAACAGGGGGAGAGCTGTGCGGACAATTTTGAGTTGCTGCTCCTGCATGCGAACAAAGTCCGCCGCTCTTATTCGCCATCGAACATCCACGCGGCGTCGCATCACCCCGGTGTTGCTGCAAGGGACGTCGATCAAGAGGCGGTCGAAGGGAGCGATCTCAACAATTTCTTTCGGGATGCGCCCGCATGTCCAATCGAAATGAAAAACCCGGGCAATTCCAGCGCCGAGTCGCGCGAGATTTTCTTCGAGAATGGCGAGGCGCTCGGCCGCCCGGTCGCAGGCAACGATCGCACCGCGATTTCGCATTATTTCCGCGACGTAACTCGTTTTTCCACCCGGCGCCGCACACACGTCGAGAACCTTTTCTCCAGGTTGCGGATCGAGAAGCTGGCAGGCAATGGCTGTGCTTGGGTCTTGAATGTAGCAATGACCCTGAGCAAGAGCCTCAGTCGGGATGTGATCAAATTCCACAAAATGTGGATTGCCCGATAGCGGCCTGGCTTCTGGATAAGCCCGATGAAAGCCTGCGCGGCCGATTTTCAATCGATTGATGCGGGCATACAGAGGCGGCGGGCGGTTATTCCAAGTGCACAAGGCTTCTGCGGCTTCGGGCCCGAAGTTCTGTTCCCAACGTGCGACCAGAAATCGTGGATGAGACGTGCGGAGCGCCAAGCACTGCCTGCTTGCTTGTGAACGCAATTCATCTTGCCGACGCGCCGCCGTTCGAAGGATTGCGTTGATTAATCCCCGACGACTTTTCGGCGCGAGCTCGACCGTTTCGTGGACCGCCGCGTGCTCGGATGTTCTAAGAAAAAAGAGCTGGTAAAGACCGAGCCGAAGAAGATCGCGAAGATCGATATCGAGCGGGGACTGACGCAAGCGACCGATCCAAAAATCAAGCAGCGTTGCGTTACGCAGGACGCCGTAAAATAATTCCAGCGCAAAAGCGCGGTCCCGCAGATCGAGCTCTGTCTGAGCCAGCAGCTTAGTGATGACCGAATCGGCGAAGCGCTTTTCGCTTCGCCACCCCCGCAGCGCCGCCAGCGCGGTCCGGCGAGCGGACGGTTGTGCCATGCGCTTCACCACGGATAATGCGCTCAGTGTGGCGTGATGCTGGCGCGGCCAATGGAATGATAGCGGAAGCCGAGCTGACCCATCGTCTCGGAATCGAACAAATTTCGTCCATCAAAAACGATCGGCGTAATCATTCTTTGCTTTACCAGAACAAGATCGACATTCGCGAATTCGCTCCATTCCGTGGCAATAATCAGCGCTTCGGCACCATCGACCGCTTCGAGAGCAGAAGCTGCGAAGGTAACGCCCTCGATAGTTTTCACCCCGCGTGCCTTTTCCATACCTTTTGGATCGTATGCGGTGATGTGCGCGCCTTCGCGCAAAAGATTCGTCACCAGCTCAATCGCGACAGAGGAGCGAATGTCGTCGGTGTCCGGTTTGAACGTGAGGCCCCAGACGGCGATTTTCTTTTCGCGTAGGACCCAAAGTGTTTCTCGTATGACTTTGAGAAAACGCTCTTTCTGCGCCGCATTAATCCGCTGCACTTCCTTGAGCAAGTTAAACGGAACACCAAGTTGTTCGCTTATCGTGATAAATGCAGCGATATCCTTGGGGAAACATGAGCCGCCGTAGCCGATTCCAGCATTCAGAAAATCACGGCCAATGCGCCGGTCCATTCCAATTCCGTCGGCGACTTTTTCGACATCGGCGCCACTCGCCTCACAAATGGCCGAAACGGCATTAATGTAGGAAATCTTTAGCGCGAGAAACGAATTGGCCGCGTGTTTGATGAGCTCGGCACTGTTAATGTCGGTGACGAGAATTGGTGCCATGAATGGTTCGTAGACCTTCTTCATCAGGTCGATGGCGTGTTCGCTTTGAGCTCCAATGACAATTCGGTCCGGATGCATCAAATCGGCCACGGCGCAGCCTTCGCGCAAAAACTCAGGATTGCTGACCACGTCAAACTTCGCGCGATGGCGATTGTAACGTTTAATGGATGCGGCGACTTTTTCACCTGTTTTCACAGGCACAGTGCTTTTATCGACAATGACGCGGTAGCTGGTCAAGACGCCTGCGATCTCGCGCGCGACCTTTTCGATGAAGCTAAGATCGACATCGCCATCGGGCTGTTGTGGCGTGGGCACGGCAATGAAAACGATCTGTGAATTTTCGACGCCTTCGCGAATGCTTCCGGTAAAACGCAAGCGATGAGCGGAGACGTTGCGATGGATTACTTCCTCCAGGCCGGGTTCGTAGATCGGCACTTTTCCGGCCTGCAGGACGTCGATTTTGCGCGGATCGTTGTCGACGCACAAAACGTTGTGACCGACGTCGGCAAAGCAAGCTCCGGTAACAAGGCCGACGTAACCGGAACCAATGATTGAAATGTCCATCGCGAATGAAATGGCGCGGCGGTTCAGGCGTGATGAAGCGGTGGTCGGGCCGAGTCTGGACAGCGCGACATTCTTTGTCCTGTCTCGCTCATGGGCCCTGGCCTGCCCCCGCCGGGTCGAAATTCAAGTCGAACCCGACTTTCGGAAATGCTTTAAGGGTGAAGGTAAACAGCACGCCGTATTCTTTTACACCTGCGTTGTCTCGAATCACGGCGCCAAAAGAGGCTACCCAGTTTGTTAGATCGCGGTAGACAGAATAACGCTGTTGCTCAAGAACTCCGGTTGCCTCTTCGTAGACTTCCTGAACGCCTACCCCCCAGTTTTCATCGAGGCGATAATATCCACCGACGACGAACAAGCTGCTGTCGAGGAAGGAAGGGTTATCATTCAAATAGCGATGCGAAGCGCTCAATTGCAAATTCGCCATCGGTTGCACGGTCACGCTCGTATTGACTTCCGTAAAACCCTTGTCGAAAGCCGGAATTTGAGAGTTGACGTTGAACGCGACCCAGGGCAGCGGGGCGAAGCGAATATTGTTAAAAAAGTTCGAATACGGCGTGCGATCGTACGGGTTGTCGAAGTTTACGTCAAAAAATGTATCGACTTCGAGCCAGGTGACAGTCTCATCGTCGCGCCGCGTCTCGAGGCGATTGCGGACGCCGAAGCGCCAGACCGTCCAATTATCGATCGAGTCAATCGAAGTGAATTGTGGGAAATCGATTGGGCGAAGTTGGGTGGAAGGTTCAAATCGATCGAACTGCAGAATCGAAGCGGGGTTGGGCCCATTTTCCGAAGCGTAAGAGAAGTTCGTGAATGGTTGAATCACGTGGAGAAGCCCATCAAGGCCGAACGCCCGGCTTTGGACATCCTCCCAATCACGCGAGATTTTAAAAGATGCTTCCGCTCCAGCGTTAAACACCGTCCGGAAGGTGTCGCCCCCGAAAACAATTGGTTTCGCGAGGGTCGGATCTGGCAGAAGGAAATCTGGGACCAGCGGATTTGAGCTTGGGCCGAAGATAGTTTTCCCGAGGTCGCGGGTATCGCTATAGTAGGTGCCTCGGAAACCAACGCGCGGCACGATGGAAAGCCAGCCGAAGTATGTGTTTGGATAGAGAAGTTGGTGGAAAGTATCGAAACGAGTTGTGTCATAACTCTCAAAACGCGAATCGACGGGAAATTCTCGTCGCAGGTCAGCAAATCCACTTTCGCCTTCGTAGAAAATAGGCCCACCAAAAAGTGCGTGCCGCTTGATGTCCAGAACCACTTCCGGCAACCGTTCTGTTTGCTCAAAGAAATTGTTCGCCTGAAAACGCCCGATCGCGGTTAGCGTGTAAAACGGGTCGGTCTTGGCTAACGCAACCACATTATCGGGAACAGGGTTGATGCGGAACTCATTCTGGTAGAAATCCTGCATCACAAAGGCGTCACTCAGCTTGGTCATGTCAATGATGCCGTAGATATTGTCAGTGAACTCTGTTCGGTCCTCCAGGCTAACCCGGTAGCGCCCGGTCGGAACTGCGCCACGTGGCAGGTTCGTTCGATTTAGTAACGGATTTTGGTCCTGTAGATAATAGGTCTTGAGCTTGGCCCAGCTGCTGTTGTCTTTGCCGTAATCGATGTCCGATTCGAAGCCGATAGCCACGCCGCGCCGGACCCGGTAGTCTAGCCGAACGCGTCCTTTGATGTTCTCATGGATCGGGAACGTCACTTGCGTGAGGAGCGATGGCCCCCATGAGCTCAAAAACGCCGGTGAGACCGTAAAGCTGAACGCGTCATTGAGCGATTGGTACAAATAAGGCCACCAAAAAATCGGCACGTCGCCGACGTAGAAGGTCACATTTTGAAAAACGACACGGTCTTTCTCGTAAACTCGAATCGTGTGCGCCCGAAGATGGAAATTGGCGTTCGGGGAATCATGCGTCGTGAAGGTTCCGTTTTCCACCAAGTAGCCGTTCTCGGAAATTTCCCTGACATTTTGACCGCTTACAAAATATGGATCCGATTCGGTTCGCATGTTGGTCGCGCGAATCTGTTTTGTGTCGATGTTGTAAATACCGCTCTCGGCCAGGTAAAGATTGGAATCGCGATAGATTCGGACGTGGCCTTCCGCCAGCACTTCGTGTGTGTGTGAATTGTACTGTGCATAATCGGCATAGATGTCCGTGTCGCCGACATGAATAGCGACATTGTCTCGCGCTGTGGCCAGCCCATCCTCATACTTGGTTTCGCCGGTGGACGTAATTTCGATCGGTGAATTTTCCGGAGTCTTGATCGCTCCCTTGGCCAAGCCAGCCGCCAAAAAAAGTAGTGCAAGGAACAAACGAGCCGGCATTCGCATGGCGGACGCCGAAGGTAGCGGAGCAAAGGGCTCTTGCAAAGCCAAAAACCAGTGCGAGTGAGGC
>QHRC01000122.1 GCA_003219995.1 Verrucomicrobiota bacterium | reverse complement strand
TCCCGCCGGCGGCCAGACCGGCGATGCGCTGGCGTGCAGGAACGCGAGTTTGAGTCCGAGCTTGCCGGCGATGAAATAAACCAGCGTTAAGACACCAATGACCGGGAGCGTGGAAAAGCGTCGAGAATACATCGATCGACCGCCTTAGCGAATCGCCCTACGGATACGCCGCTACTCGGTGCGGTCAACTTCAGATTTGTCGCGATTATGGGTGAGGACAAGATGGACAATTGCGGGCAGCCGGGAGTTGTAGCTGCGGCTGCCTGCTCGCGAAAACACTCGGACTCTTCAGCAGCAGAGTTGATTTAAACACGCCGCCGTGGCGACGGCATCTACAACACGCTCAATAATCGCGTACGTAAGAATACTTCGATTCGTTGCCAAGCTCTGGGGGGAATTCCGAATAGCCTGCGTGAATCCACGGAATATCGCTCGTGAGCCGCGGATAGTAAGTTCCGTAATGTGGAGACGTAAAGGTAAAAATCTCAACAAGGCCCGCAATGTGCCGGGCCGCCGAGCGGCCGATTCCGCGCACAACTCCATAACCAGCCGCGGCGGCATTACCTTCGTCCTTGTTGATTTTCGCGACCGTGACTGGAATCTCCGCCGGGGCGAGAGCGAAGTTCGACAGGCCGCGGCCCAGTTTTCGCGTCGGCCCGTAATCGTTCGAAGGCGGATCTTGAATATCGGCGAATAAACTACCGGCGATAGCGAGAGCGAAAGCAGCCGCGAGCAGAGTTTTCATAAAGCAATTCTAAGCTAATCAAACTTCCAAAGAGGAAAGCAACATTTATTTTCGGTTCTCAGCCGCGGTCCGGTTCTGGGTCACGATCATCGAGATAGTAATAGTGACGGCAAGGATGAACACGATCAGGGCAAGCGAGATCGGCGTCGGCACCGGGAAATAGTCCGCCACGATCATCTTGATTCCAACAAAGGCGAGGACGAGGGCGAGGCCGGCTTTCAGATAGATGAAACGGTTGATCAGGTTCGCGAGCAGAAAATAAAGCGAACGCAAGCCGAGAATCGCGCAAATGTTCGACGTATAAACGATGAAGGCATCGCGCGTGATCGCGAAAACGGCCGGAATGGAATCAACCGCGAAGACCAGGTCCATCACGTCGATGAGGATGAGGACGAGCGCCAGCGGCGTGAACATCCAGCGACTGTCGATCTTCGCCATAAAGTTTGCCTCGCGAAAATCCGGCGTGACCCAGATCCATTTTCGACAGCACCGCATGATGAAGCTCTTTTCGAAATCGCGTTGACCATATTTGCCGGAAAACATTCGAATGGCGGTGATCAGCAGAAACACGCCGAAGAGATAAAGAACGAAATGAAAACGCGCGACCAGGGTGACGCCGAGCCAAATCATGACCCCGCGCATGATCAGCGCGCCAAGAATGCCCCACACGAGCACGCGATGTTGCGCGATGGGCGGGACGCGGAAGTAAGTGAAGATCAGAACAAAAATGAAAATGTTGTCGACGCTGAGCGAGTATTCGATGAGATAACAGGTCAGAAAATCGAGCGCACTGTCTGGACCGCGCAATTTCCAGACCAGCAGATTGAAGAGAAGCGAAAGCACCATCCAGATGGCGCTCCGTTGCGCCGCGGCACGCATGCTTAAGGCCCGGTCGCGCCGCTTGAAGCTGACAAGATCGACAATCAGCGCGATGAAAACGCCCCCGTTGAATGCGATCCAAAACCAAATGCTCGTCGACATCGTTGCAGCGTTTCATGCCACAAGCCTCGCGGCAATCGTAAACAACAGGGCGCGTTCGAGTTTTTTTCTCGCCCATCCTGATCGTTCATCGTAACTTGTGCGACCCTTGAATGGATGCGGAACTGCAAAAACTCGTTGAATCCGGGAAGCTAACTGCAAAAGCCGCTGAGCAGCTCGATAAACTCAAACCCGGAACTTTTTGTCTGCATAAAAGCTGGGGCTTCGGCCGCGTCTCCGAGTGGAACCTGCTCCTCAACCAGATCATCATCGATTTCGCGGGTAAGAAAGCGCACCCGATGCAATTGCAGTACGCGGCGGAAAATCTCGCCGCCATCCCGCCAGAACATTTTCTCGCGCGTAAGGCGAGCGACTTGGACGCGATCAAAAAACTGGCCAGGGAAGCCCCAGCCGCGATCGTTCGGAATATTCTCGAGAGCGCAGGCGGTAACGCCACCGTGCCGCAGATCGCCGAATGGCTGATCGGCGACGTCTTTACCGAAGTGGAATGGAAACGCTGGTGGGAGTCGACCAAAAAGCTCCTCAAGAAAGACGGGCATTTTTTTATTCCGACAAAAAAGAACGAACCGATCCAGCTTCGTTCCGCGCCGGTTTCGCCAGCCGATGAATTGCTCGCGGCTTTTGGTCGGGCTCGCCGGCCCAAGGAACAGGGCGCTGCTCTCGATCAAATCATCAAACTGGCCGATGAATTTAAGGAACCGGACAAACAGTTGCAGCCGATTATCGCCGCCATTGAAAACGCCGCCGCCCGCAATCAAAAGCTGCATCCGGAGCTTTCGTTTGAATTGCTGCTCGGCCGCGATGATCTGCTCGCGCGCATTCCGCAACTAAGAACAACGCACGTCGGTTTGACCGTGGCCAAAATGATCGCTGCGGAAGAGCCGCGGTTGATGTCGATCCTGCCGAATTTGCCCGCCGCCAAGGAAAAACGAATTCTGCAAGCTCTGCCTGAAGCGCTCGGGGAACGCTGGATGAACTATGCGCTGCGCTTGATCTACGGAAGCGGCGCGCGGGTGGTTTCGCAAATCGCGCGAGTGTTTGCCGAGCTCGGGGAAGAAGCGGAGCTGCGTGCCGCATTCGAGCGCAGCATCCGGGAACATTCCGCCACCAGCGAAATGCTTATCTGGCTGTGCAAAGAACGCGATGGCGCGTGGCGCGAATTGATCACGCCTGATCTTTTGACGGCGATCCTGGCAGCGGTGGAACGCGATCAACACCGGGAGAGTCGCGCCAATCGGCTGCGCGATCTTGTCCTCGAGGATCGAGAGTTAATTGGGGACATGTTTGCCGGCGCCGGTGTCGGTGTTGCGCGCGATACCGTGCGGCGACTCCTCATCACCCCGGCGTTCGACGAATTGACGAAACGGTCGCTTCTGGCCCGGATCGTTAAACTTTATCCCGAACTCGCGATGATGATCACCGGCGGACAACGAGAAGAAAAGGCAGCGGCTCTCATTGTCTCCTGGAGCAGTTTGGCAAAGCGGCGAGCGGAACACGAAGAGTTGGTGAAAAAGAAAATCCCTGAGAACAGCAAGGAGATCGCGCTGGCACGGTCGTATGGCGATCTCAGCGAAAATTTTGAATTCAAAGCGGCGAAACAAATGCAAGCCGTGCTCATGCGGCGCAAGGCCGAACTCGAGCAAGCGTTGCACAGTGCGCGTGGCACCGCGTTTGAAAATCCGGATACGTCGCGCGTTTCCATCGGCACCATCGTTACGTTGCGCGAACCGGATTCTGGAAAAGAGGAAACCTATACGATTCTGGGCGCATGGGACGGTGCCCCCGAGCGTCATATTATTTCGTACCAAACTGCGATCGGCCAGGCGTTGATGGGTCATAAAGTCGGTGATGTCGTAACCCTGAATAAAGACGAGGGAGCAGGCACATCTGAGATCGTTGCGATCTCAGCAGCTCCGATCGATCAGACCCCGGTTGAAGTAGGCGACCCCGCGACCGTCGACGCAGTAAGCGCCTGATGAATTCGCGCCCCCGTTTGCGCGCGCGCTCTTGACGCAATGTCATGAAGCACGCTTGCGCCAATGGAGTTTGACGCATGAAACTCTCACACAAAATCCGAAAGCTGGCTGATCCAGCGGTCGCGGTAAGCTTTAAACGCGCCGTCGCTCGCGCAGTGCGCCCACTGTCAGTCAGCCGCTTCATGTCGCAAATTGACCAGGCCGAGTTGAAACGGATCCGGCAAACCCATGGAGTACCTGGAAGCCGCGACTTTCCGAAATATGTCGAGGCTGAGCGCTTTTTGAAATTAAACATTCGTCGCGCCCAGGACCTCGGGCTCGATCGGATGCCAGCCCAGCGGATTCTCGATCTTGGTTCGGGCGCTGGATATTTTCTGTTCGTGACACGTGTCCTGGGCCACAGCGGGCTCGGGATCGACCTCGATAACTATCCGCTTTTTCGCGAAATGTTCGAATTGTTTGGCCTGCGGCGCATCGTTCATCGCATCGAAAAATTCAGCCCGCTCCCGGAAACTGGTGCGCACTACGATTGGATCACCGCGTTCTCCATCGGATTTTCCGGCCCTTTGCAGGCGACCCCGTGGGGAGTCGCCGAGTGGGACTACTTTTTGCAAGACGCGAAGCAGCATTTGCGCGCGGGTGGCCGGATCTTTCTGGATCTGAACCCGACCCGTGATGGTTCGTTTTATACGGACGACCTGCGCGAATTTTTCCTGGATCAAGGCGCAGTGATCGATCGTCGGTCCAAACTGCTTTTTCCTCCCAAGTAATGGCCCGAATCGGCTTGCAATCGAAATTGCAGCCGTTGGATACTCAAGAAAAGCTTTTATGAACAACAAGATTAATCATCTTGCCGTTTGGATTCTTGTCGCTGTCCATCAACTGGTTGGCTGGGGCTGGTACGCGATCTTTGGCGACATGTGGTTGAATCTTCACGCCAAGACGATGACTGACATCGAGCGGACGCACAGTTTTGTGCCGTACTTGATCGCGATCATTGCGGCGATCTTCGTCAACTACACACTCGCATGGCTAATTGCGCGGTTGAACGCGCCGAGTGCCACATGCGGTTTGAAAATCGCGCTCGTCTGCTGGTTCGCGTTCTTATTCGTTGAATACGCGACCATTTCCGCGTTCTCCGCCTTCGAAACTAATCCGTGGCCGCTTGTCTTCATCGACATGGGCCGGCCACTTCTGGGCTTCGCAATCAGCGGCCTCGTCCTCGGCGCCTGGCGCAAGCCGGCGGTGTAGTGGCCGCTGCCTTGCTCGCGAATACTTTCGGAGTCTTCAGCGGCAGAACTGTAGCGGCGGTCTATGACCGTCGAAATCATCGACCGTACCCGGCGCACAAAGCGCGGAGAATTCCGATCAGGGCGAAGACGCGGGACTGGGCGAACTTGGTTCCGCTGAAGCAGAGCTCGTCCCTATTTTCGTCGCGCTCATGACGTAGGTCACAGTGACGGTCGAGCCGACCTTTAGATCGGCCGAACCTTTCGTCGTCGGATCGAGATCAATCTCCAGTCGCTCCGTTCCCTTTTGCACCGTCACCATGCTACCGGTCGCCGCCACCACCGTTCCCGTGATTTGATAGCTCTTCGCACCGGCGGCGAATGCGCCGCCGCTCAACGAAAAACTCAACGCCACCAATAAACTTGTAATTCTTGGATTCATAAGTCGCGATAAGCCCGAACAATCCGTGACGCAAGCCTTAGACTGACTCCTGTAGCGGCGGTCTACCTGTCGCGCCGTAGCTTTCAAGCGAAGGCGGATGACCGTCGATCGGTGCATCGTAAGCCGCTTATGATGCAGGCTTCGCGGCGTGCAGCGGTGAAGATGTCGATCTTGGTGTAGGAACCGGCTGCCTGCTCGCGAAGACTTTCGGAGTCCCTCAGTGGCAGAAAACTGGATGCAACGTCACGTTGCCGGCGGCTCCGGCATCGTCCGCAGCCCGACCCGGGCCAGGTATTCGTCCGCCTGAAGCAGATCGGTCCCGGCGCGCTCGACGATTTTGAGCAGATTATCCATCGACGAAACTTCTTCGAGCTGCTCGGTCAGGAACCACTGCAGGAAGTTGATCGTGATATAATCGTTCTCTTTTCGCGCCAATCCCACCAGTCCGTTGATCTGCTGGGTGACGTGAATTTCCTGGTCAAGGGAAAGCTTTACTGCGTCCTTTGGGGTCTTGAATTTCGACTTCGGCGCGTCGATCCCCGGAATCACAACGCGTCCGCCGGCATCGACCACGTATTTGATGAAGCGCAGCGCATGACCTTTCTCTTCCTCCGCCTGCTGGAAAAAATGCTGCGACAATTGCGGCAACGCCTCCGCCGCAAAATGCGCCGCGATCGCGTAATACTGCAACTCCGCGCTGAACTCGTAACC
>QHRC01000121.1:12930-17247 GCA_003219995.1 Verrucomicrobiota bacterium | reverse complement strand
TTCCCGAAAGAATTTTTTTCGATCAAAGGCGCTTTCAGATCTCGGCGATTCTGTCGAGGAGGACGCTGTCTTCCCACGGGAAGGCAACGGCTTCCGCTACAGAACGCGAAAGCTACCGGCCCGGCATCATTTCGAGCAACAGGCCCTTGAAATATTCGGTCTCGGGCAATGTGGGGAGCACGGGGTGATCGGGCGCCTGTTCGAACTGGCGAAGCTTCCGTGCCGACCGCCTGGCGTCGACAAGTGCGTCCACGATGGTTTGCGCGAATGCGGCCTCGCTCACGTGATGCGAACACGAAAACGTCGCGAGCAAACCGTCTTTCGATAAAAGCTTGAAGGCGCGCAGGTGCAGCTCGCGATAACCGCGCAAGGCGTCGCGCCCGCCACTCTTCGTTTTCGTAAACGATGGCGGATCAAGAACGATCAAGTCGTACTGCGCTTGCGCTTTTTCAGCCGCGCGCAGGAATTGAAAAACATCGGCCTCCATCCAGCGCACCTTCAATCCATTTCGGGCCGCGTGGCGTTTCCCGGCGGCGATGCCTTCGCGGTTTTCCTCTACCGCGACAACGTCAGTCGCTCCTGCGCGCACGCAGGCACGCGAATGCGCCTTCATTGGCAAAGCAATCGAGCACACGGCGCCCGGCCACGTACTGGGCAACCGCGGAATAGTTCGGCCGCTGGTCAAGATAAAGGCCCGTCTTTTGCGCGTTCAAAAGATCGACATCGAACTTCAAGCCGTCGATTTCGATCTCCATCTCGGCGCTGGCGCTCCCGCGCAAAATGCTCTTTCGCAAATCTAAACCTTCCGCGCGCCGAATGGGCGCGTCGTTTCGCTCGACGATATTGACCGTGCCGAAGAGGGCGACAATCGCATTTGCGATCGCGTCCTTCCGCATGTCCATCGCCAGCGTCAGCGTTTGCAAAATGAAATGCTCGCCGTAGCGATCGATGATCACGCCAGGCAGTCCGTCGCTCTCGCTCCAGACCACGCGGCAAAGTTTCGGATCGACCTCGCGGCGGACGCGGTAATCTGCCGCTTGTGCGATTCGGCGCTTAAAAAAATCGAGATCGAGGTCTTGTCGTTGCCGCGAAAAACGGCGTGCGACGATTTGCGATTTCGAATTATAAATCGCACTGCCGATCAGATGATCTTTACCATCTTTGAGCGAAATGACGTCGCCATCGGCCGGAGTCCCAAAAATCTTCAGCACCTCGCTGGAAAAGACCCAATCGTGTCCATGCAAAATTCGGGCACGCGGCTTGACGACGATTCCAGCCATATGAGAAGGGCAACTGTCCAACGTTCAACGCTCAACGTCCAACGCTCAACGCAGCCACAGCGTTGTAGGGCAGGCGCATCGCCTACCGTGTTGTGTCATGTCGAGCGAAGTCGAGACATCTCTCATTCCTAACAGCAAGAGATTCCTCGACTCCGCTCGGAATGACAGAGCCAGCAAGCGGAGCGCTTGCCCTACAACCATAAATGGCGATGATGAACGGGCATGCAAACTTCGCCACAATCGATTGTCGATCTTCCCGGAATCAAGAAACTGCGCAGTGGAAAAGTCCGCGAAGTCTTCGACCTCGGCGAAACCCTGCTCTTCGTCGTGACTGATCGGCTTTCCGCCTTTGATGTGATCCTGCCGGACCCGATTCCGCACAAAGGCGCAGTCCTCAATCAACTCTCAGCGTTTTGGTTCAAGCGCTTCGATAACTCCGAGATGCCTCGCGAGCCGAGGATTGAGAATCACTTTATCACGGCAGAATTCGAAGAGTTTCCGAAACAACTGCGGTCGTTTCGGGCGCAGCTCGCGGGCCGCTCCATGATGGTGCGCAAAACGAAACCGTTGCCGGTGGAATGTGTCGTGCGTGGTTATCTGGCCGGATCCGGTTGGAAAGAATACCAGGAATCGCAGAGTGTTTGTGGCATCAAATTGCCTGGCGGTCTGCAGCTCGCCTCGCAATTACCGGAACCAATCTTCACGCCGGCAACAAAGAGCGACACCGGCCACGATCTCAACATCGACATGAACGAATGTCGGCGAATTCTCAGTGACGAAGTCACAACCAAAGTGCGCGAGCTCAGTTTGAAAATTTATTCCGAGGGCCGCGATCACGCCGGGCAGCGTGGAATCATCGTTGCGGACACAAAATTCGAATTCGGGACTGTCGATGGGAAGTTGTTGTTGATCGACGAATGCCTGACTCCGGATTCGTCCCGCTTCTGGCCGAGGGATCAATATGTGGTGGGGCAAAGTCCGCCGAGTTTCGACAAACAATTTGTGCGCGATTATCTCGAGACCCTCGATTGGGACAAAACTCCGCCCGCGCCGAAGTTGCCGGCGGACGTGATCGCGGGGACAGCTGCCAAGTATGTGGAAGCCTTCGAGCGATTGAGTGGCCAGAAGCTTCTGTAGCGGCGCTCTGCGAGCGCCGACATCGGCGGTCATAGACCGCCGCTACAGCAATTCGCTCACAAGCGATTTCTCTTCGTTCAACTCCGCGACGGACTTATCGATTTTGGCGCGGCTGAAATTGTTAATCGGAAGTTTTTGCACGATTTCCCATTTGCCGCCGCGCCGGCGAACCGGAAACGAAGAAATCAAGTCACGATCGACATCGTAGCTTCCATCCGAGCAAACCGCGACGCTGTGCCAATCATCGCGCGGTGTGTCATGGTTGAGAAAGCGCACCGTATCGACAATCGCATTCGCGGCCGAGCCCGCCGAAGAAAGCCCGCGCGCTTTAATGACGGCGGCGCCGCGCTGCTGCACCGTGGCAATGAATTCTTCTTTCAGCCATTTCTCGTCGGTGATCACTTCGTTGGCCCGTTGATTGTCGATCTTAGCGTTGTAAAAATCGGGATATTGGGTGGCGGAATGATTTCCCCAGATAGTCATGTTCGTTACGCGCGTGATCTCGACCCCGGCTTTGTGCGCGAGTTGGGCGCGCGCGCGATTTTCATCGAGCCGAGTCATAGCGAACCAGCGATCGTGCGGAATTTCTTTTGCGTTGTTCATCGCGATTAAACAATTCGTGTTGCATGGATTCCCGATCACCAGCACGCGCACATCGGCCGCGGCATTCTTCTCGATGGCCTGGCCCTGGCCGATAAAAATCTTGCCGTTAATCCCGAGCAAATCTTTTCGTTCCATTCCGGCTTTACGCGGCACGCTGCCGACGAGCAGAGCCCAATTCACGTCACGAAATCCTTCGTCGAGATCGGCTGTCGGCACGATCGATTGCAAAAGCGGGAAGGCGCAATCGTGCAATTCCATAACCACACCGTCGAGCGCGCCAAGAGCGTTCGGAATTTCAATCAAATGGAGCGCGATCGGTTGGTCGGAGCCGAACATCTCGCCGGAAGCGATGCGGAAGAGAAGCGAGTATCCAATCTGCCCGGCGGCGCCCGTGACAACGACTTTAATCGGAGAAGTCATATAGATTTCCTTGCCACAGATTTACACAGATGAAACACAGATTTCTCTAAAAGACCGTGCCGTCATCCCGAGCGGAGGCGAGGGATCCCGTCGCGACAGGTTAAAGCGAACATAACGGGATTCTTCGACTCCGCTTCGCTGCGCTCAGAATGACAAGCTAAACGCGCCCTGTTTTTTCCAGCAACCGGCGAATCAATCCCATCCGCTCGCGCTCCTTTCGGCTGGATCGCAGTTGGAAAACCGTGCGTTGCATTCGCCGCGTCCAATTAGCGCTGGCCGCGGTGCCCGGAACGTTAAAGCGGTATCTCCGCCGAAGCAGATCAGTCAGCATAACCACCGCAATCCATGATTCGCATTTGAAGAGCGCGTCCATGATTGCCGGATGAAAATCCTGGCCAAATTTTATTGATTCATTTGCCGGCCGGAATTCTGCGAACTCGGCAATTTTGTTCAGCTCATATCGCGACTGGTTCGATGTCGGTGTTGCATGCTTGACTGCTTCCTCCCACAACTTTCGCAATGGCTTGTGATCGTGCGTCGCGTAAGTGGCGACCGAGAGCCGCTCATATTCCTTTCCTGGGGTGACCCGCTTGTGATGCACTTCCCACTGCGGAATCTTGAATCCAGCGATGCCTAATGAGAGCAAATGGGGCCGAACATAATCGGGCACCGTTCCCAAATCTTCGCCGATCACGCGCGTGCCGCCGCATTCCTCAAGCACCACCCGCAGATACTCTTCGCCTTCCCGTCGGTTCGCTGCGCAATTCTCCAACGTCGAATCATCGCGCGGCGCGAAATGCGGAACGCGTCCATGGGTTCGCGCCAGCATCTCGTTCCAATCGAGTGGAAGAAACTCCTTGTTTCGCGTCGGTCGCCA
>QHRC01000121.1:6775-12833 GCA_003219995.1 Verrucomicrobiota bacterium | reverse complement strand
TCCACCATTCGAAATTGTTTCCGCGCATTGCCTCCCAGCGATAAAGGGGAATACCCCAGTTCTGCCCCCATTTCTGCGTGAACTGGTCGTCTTTGAAATACAGCTCCGGTGGCGCGCCGCCTGACCAATCGAGCGCGAATTCGTCAGCGCGCGCGAAAACGTCCGCGCTGTAATAACTGACGCCGAACGGAACATCGCCCATCAGGGCAACATCGCGCTGCGCGGCGTACGATTTCATTTCGCGCCATTGCTCGTGCCCGATCCATTGCACGTAACGAAAGAAATTCTGCCGCGTGGAGAACGTTTGTTGTCGATCTTGCGAAAGATGACGCAGCCACTCACACGCCTTTTCCATACTTCGATGTTCCCTCTGCCATTTGTCCCACGCTTCCGAATCACCGTTCTCCTCCATCAATGCGCGAAAGACGGCGTAATTGTCGAGCCAGGCCGCCTCCTCCAGACAAAATTTCTTGAAGTCCGCTTGGCGATCTTCCGCCGCGTTTAGCGAGAAATTCACGAACGCCTTTTCAAGCAGCCGACGTTTTAATTTTTTAACCCGCCGATATTTAACCGAACCCTGACGCAATTGGGCAAGATCGACATCTGCTACGGCGATGTCGAAATCCTGACGCGTTAAATCTTTCGGGGATCCAGGCGCCAAATGCAGTGTGGTCGGCTCAAGCGCCATCGCGCTGATCGCATTGTAAGGGCTGTTGTCGCCGCTGGTCTCGTTGATCGGAAGTAATTGCACCAGCTTAAAGCCGATCTCCGCCGCCCAATCGATAAACTCGCGCAACGCCGCCACATCTCCGACTCCGAGATCATCTTTCCCGCGCAACGCAAACAGCGGCGCCAGGACCCCGGCGATTTTCTTTTCTGGAGAAAGATTCATGCTTCAGCCACAGATGGACACGGATGAAACACGGATTCAGAAGACGAGTCGCTTATACTCGAGTTTGTTGCGGCCGAAATTTACGAGCATTCCGACCTTAATGCCGGTGGCTTTGAGTTCGTTGAGTAATTGAGCTTCGTCACGTTTGTCATACTGCGGAGCATTTTAATTTCCACGGCAACGCAATTGTCAACGATCAAATCGGTATCATAATCGCCAGCCACGATGTCTTTGTATTGCACTTGGATGCGTCTTTCGATTTCGGCGGTTGCGCCGCGACGAACAAGTTCGACTTGCAATGCGCGTTGATAAACTCGCTCAAGAAATCCGTAACCCAACTGCGAGTGGACTTCGAAGGCGGCGCCGATGATGACGCTCGTTGTCTTCTCATGCAAAAGCTTTCCTCCTCCTGAGTCGTCGACTTCGAGCATCCTTTTATCCGTGTTTCATCCGTGTTAATCCGTGGCAGCAAGTCATTCTCTCCGCACCTGCCAGTCTTCGACGAGCTGGTTCGGAATCTCTTTCAAAAAGCGCGACGGTCGCTGGAAGACATCGCCGTATCCACCGCTTAGCCGCATGTGTGGATAGGTGAGGTAGAGCTCGTCTCGCGCGCGCGTGATCGCGACGTAAAAAAGGCGCCGTTCTTCTTCAAGCGCATCACGCGCGTCGAGCGAGCGGCTACTCGGGAACATTCCGTCCGTAAGCCAAATCACGAAAACAGTGTGAAACTCGAGCCCCTTCGCCTGATGGACCGTGGACAAATTGACTGCTTCTTTGTCCGCGCTCTGGTTGGGCGCGGCTTCGGCATCGACGTTGCTGATGAGTGCCAGTTGCGAAAGAAATTCGTGCACGTCTTTAAACTGTCGTGCGAAAGCCGCCAGCTGATTCAGATCTTCGCGGCGCAATTCGTAATTGGTGAAATTCATCTTCGCGTAATCATCGTAAATCGCTTCCACTACTGATGTGATCATTTCCGAAGGCGGATTCGGCTGACCACCTGGCGCGATCTCATCCAGGGTGTGGGTCAGTTGCGTCCACGATTTCCGCGACTTCGCGCTCACGTTCATCGCCAGTAAATGTTCGCCGAAACTGTAGCCGGGGTCGGTGACCCCGGCTGGGCCTGATGTTGCTTCAGAACCGGGATCACCGATGCCGGCTACAGCTAATTTCTCCCAAGCGTTCCAAAGATTTTCGCCGTTGCGATTACCGATTCCTGGCAGCAATTTCACCATTCGCTTGAACGCAACTTCATCGCGCGGATTGGCGACGAACCGGACGAACGACGTCACATCCTTGATGTGCGCCTGTTCGAAAAAGCGAACTCCGCTCGTGATCTGGTAGGGGATACCGCGGCGCGATAATTCCAATTGCAGTTCGATGGCATGATAATGAGCGCGATATAGCACGGCGATCTCGCCAAGATCGACGTCTTCATCGCGTAGCTCGAGAATTCGCTGCGCGACAAACTGCGCCTGCTCGCTGCCGTCATTCAGCGCGACGACCGCTGGTCTCACTGCGTTTGATTCGCGAGTCGGCGCGAGATTCTTGCGAAATTGTTTTTCGTTCGCGGCGATGGCTGCGTTCGCCACTTCCAAAATCTCCGGCACGCTCCGGTAATTCATCTCGATCTTAAAAACCTGCGCGTCCGGATAACGTTTCGGAAATTCAAGGATGTTTTTGAAATTGGCGCCGCGCCACGAGTAGATCGATTGGGCGTCGTCGCCCACCACCATCACGTTGCGATGATCGCAACCGAGCGTATCGATCAGATCCGCCTGGATCTTGTTCGTGTCCTGATATTCATCGACTAGAATGAATTGGAACTGGCGGCGATAAACCGTCGTGATCTCTTCCTTCTGTTGCAACATCGACAATGTCTTTTCGAGCAAGTCGTCGAAATCCATCGAGTTGGTTGCTTTTTTCTTCTTTTGATAGCGGGCATGCACATCTTTGATTTGCTCGAGCAACGGCAGGAAATAGGGAAATTTTTCCGCGAGCAGTTCCTCCATCGGTGTCTCGGTGTTGACGACGAAGCTGAAAATTTCCGCGAGCACATCGCCTTTTGGAAACCGGATTTCTTTGGGATCGATCCCCGCATTCGCTATCACTGTGTTGATCAAATCTTTTTGATCTTCGCGGTCCATGATGGTGAAACCGCTTGAGTAACCGAGCGCGCTCCCATGACGGCGCAACATCCGGTTGCCGATGGAATGAAACGTTCCACCCCAAATTCCGCTCGCATCCACCGGCAACAAATTCGCGACTCGATCGAGCATTTGTCGGGCGGCTTTGTTCGTAAACGTGAGCAGCAAAATGTTGCGCGGATCGATTCCGTTCTCGAGCAAATAGGCGACCCGATAGGTGAGCGTGCGCGTCTTCCCCGAGCCCGCACCAGCGATGACAAGCAGCGGCCCGGGCGACGCCGTTACAGCCGCGAGCTGCTGTTCGTTCAACTCGGCGGCGTAATTGATATGGATCGATGTCGATCTTGGCGGGCGTTGCAACGTGTATTGGCGGGACATAATGCCTGTCCGGCTCGGACCCGGTTACGCTGCGGTCTGCCGAAACGCACTTCAACCGAAAATCTTCCGCGCGATTGCCAGTTGCAATCGACCAACGTCAGCTTTCCCGTTTGCGGCCGATTTCTTCGAGCAGCTCGATCTGGATCTGCTGAATCTCAAAAAGCCGATTGTATTGCCGCCGCAGCAAGTGATCGATTTTTTCATGGAGATGGCGGATTTCGAGTTCGGCTTTGAGATTAACTTTGTAATCGTTCTCCGCGCGCAACCGGTCGCGCGCTTCCACGCGGTTCTGGCTCATCATGATGACTGGCGCCTGGAGGGCAGCAAGACAGGAAAGGATCAAATTAAGCAGGATAAATGGGAACGGATCGAAAGCGCGGGTCGCGAGAAGAACGACGTTGATCGCAATCCAAAACACGATCACTACTCCAAACGAAATGATGAATTTCCAACTTCCGCCAAATGATGCGATCCGATCGGAGAGCCGCTCGCCGAACGTCAGCTTTGTCTCGAATTGCTCGGCGATGTTGCTCGCGAGGATTTCATGTTGCTGCAAACTTTCGATGACTTCGTTATCGAGCGCAGAAAGTTCGCCGATCTCGTCCTGGAGAACTTCTTTGACATACTCCTTTCGGAATTGGCCGAGATCGTCCAAGCAAATGAAGCCTTTCCCGTCCCAACCGGGCCTGCATTTCTTGATGAACTCGGCTAGCGACGGCCGGACCAATTCTCCGATTTGTCCTTCATGCGGCGACTTCGCTTTTTTGCAGACCTGGCAGATGTGTGTAGCGGGCGCGTTCTCCTTCATCGAATCTTTTTCTCAGAATAGAACTGCCGCTGCGTGGTTGTCGATGCTGCGCCTGGACTAAACGCTCTGCGCTAATCAAGCTGGCGCTGGCTAAAGGCTCGAACACGGGCAAGGGTTTGCTACAGCCGACAGCCAGGAGTTGCGTTTTTACACATGCCAAACGATGCCGTAAAGCTCATCGAATGTCCCCGCGACGCCTGGCAGGGCCTCAAGCGGCAAATTCCGACCGAAGTTAAGGTCCAATACCTTCGCGCTCTCATCGGGGCCGGTTTCAAGCACATCGATGCCGTGAGCTTCGTTTCGCCGAAGGCCGTGCCGCAGATGGCCGACAGCGAAAAGGTGCTCGAGCAACTCGGGACGCCGGATCACGTCGAAATCATCGGCATCGTGGTGAACGAGAAAGGCGCGAACCGCGCCATTGCCACAGAGGCCGTCACGACACTCGGCTATCCCTGTTCCATTTCCGAGACCTTCCTGCGCAAAAATCAGAACCAATCGCCGGAAGAGAATTACGAAGTGTTGAAAACGATCAAGAAACGGGCCGACGCGGCCGGGCTCGATGTAGTGGTCTATATCTCAATGGCATTCGGCAATCCGTACGGCGATCCGTGGAACGAGGACAAAGTGCTGCAAGCGGCAGGGAACATCGCCGGCCTCGGGATCAGATCGATGTCGTTGGCGGATACGGTCGGCGTTGCCACGCCGGAGCTGATCGATCGCGTGATGACTGTGGCGATGCGCAAATACGCCAAGTACGATGTCGGCGTTCACATGCACAGCTTGCGCGCGGGCGCAGCGGCGAAGGTGTTGACCGCTTACGACGCAGGATGCCGGCGTCTCGACGCGGCCGTCGGCGGGCTCGGCGGGTGTCCCTTCGCGCAGGATGCGCTGGTCGGAAATATCCCCACCGAAGTAGTTCTCGGAGCGCTCGATCAGCGCGGAGTGACTCTGCCGATCACGAGGGAATTGGACAACGTCAGGGCGATGAATGGGGATATCAGTATGAAATTTTCCGGGTAAATCCTTGATTGGTTTCCGCGATAATCCATTCCGTCTTGAACGCGCGATTGGCGATCATAGAATGGAACGCGTGGAAGAAGCGGAAGTTCCCTTGGAGCATTTACAGGAGCATGTGCATCACAGTGCGGAGCACGGCGGCGAAGTGTGGATTTCCTGGGTGGCGCTGAGCACGGCAGTGCTGGCGGTAATTGCCGCGATTGCGGGATTGCTTTCCGGCAAGCACGCCAACGAAGCGATGATGAGCCAGATCGAAGCGTCCGACCAGTGGAGCTATTACCAGGCAAAGAGTATCAAGGCCGCTTTGCTTGATGTGAAAATCTCGCTTGCGACTATGCCAGATGAAAAGGATCGAGTAAAGGCTGCGCGTTACGAAGAGGAACAAGCCGAAATCAAATCGGAAGCGGAACGCAAGCAGGCCGGCGCCAAATCAAATTTCCATCGACATGAAGTTTACGCGCGCGGCGTGACCATGTCTCAAATTGCAATTGCCGTCGCCGCGATTTCCGCGCTGACGAAAAAGCGCCGATTCTGGCTTGTGAGTCTGCTCTTCGGCGTGGCTGGTTGCGTTTTTGTTGTGCTCGGAGCGATTGCTCGTTAATTTCATGCGCGTTCTTGCTATCGACGCTTCCTTGCGCAACACCGGCGTAGCCATTGTCGATGCAAACAACGGAAAATTGCGCGCTCTTTATTTTGGAACGATCCACAATACAAGTTCGCTTCGTTCCTCCGCCTGCCTGGTCGCGATCCGCAATCGCCTCGCGGAGTTAATCCGTTCGCACGAGCCGGATTGCTGCGCGCTCGAATCGGTCATCTACG
>QHRC01000121.1:0-6729 GCA_003219995.1 Verrucomicrobiota bacterium | reverse complement strand
ATGGCCTTCCCATTTTCGAATACGCTCCCACGCGAATTAAACAGGCGACGGTCGGGCGTGGCGGAGCGGGAAAGAATCAGGTAGCGTTTATGGTGCGAGCGCTTCTCGGTCTGACCGAAACACCGGATGCAGACGCAGCCGACGCGCTGGCCATTGGTCTTACCCATTTGCGCTCGCAGGAAGGAGCGCGCCGGGGAATTGCGGCCGAAAAACAAATATGAACGAGACATTTGCGTGGCGTTGGCTCGGCCGCACGGATTTTCAGGGAGCGCTCGGGTTGCAGGAGGAATTGATCGCGAAAAAGCGCGAGAATCGCAACGCTGCCGACGAGTTGCTTCTTCTCGAGCACGAACCGGTTTACACGATCGGCCGAACGCCGGATCAATCGAGCCTTCCGCTCTTTACCATTAATCGCGGGGGCCAGGCGACCTATCACGGTCCCGGTCAGTTGATCGGCTATCCAATTATTGATCTGCGCCGTTGCGGGCAGGATCTCCATCGCTATCTACGCTGGCTTGAAGATATTTTGATCAAAGCGCTCGCGATCTACGAAATCTCAGCGAAGACACGTCCTGGCCTGACCGGCGTCTGGATTGAAAATCGCAAGATCGCGTCCATTGGCGTGGGCGTTCGCCATTGGATCACGATGCATGGCTTCGCCCTCAACGTCTGCGGCGATCTCACTCCATTTGATCGCATCATTCCGTGCGGCATCCAGAACGTGACCATGACATCGATCGAAAAAGAAACCGGCCGCACCTTTTCGCCCGCGGAGGTGGGCCAGCGCGTCGCCGAAATCGCATTCCATACGATATCCAATCTCACGACTGAGGGTTCTCTCATCCAAATTTCGCGCCAGCCCGGCAACGCGTTTCTGATTTAACAATGGCTATCCCGCTCGAAGACAACATCGGTGACATCATCGGCAAAGCGCAACGTGGTTTGCGCATTTCGGATAGCGAGCTTGCCGAAAAAGCACGTGTCAGCTCGCAAAAGATCCGCAAACTGCGTGAAGGGGGTTTCGATGAACTAGCGCTGTTGCGTGTTGCGCCGGTCCTGGGCCTTGCAGCGCGCGCTTTGTGCGAGCTCGCAACGAACGAATGGCAGCCAAAAAAAATTAATGAGCGGGAGGGCCTCGGCCAATTCAACACCCGTTATCACGACATGGCCGTCAATGCCTATCTCATTTGGGATCCGGGAAGCCGTGCGGCGGCAGCTTTCGATACGGGTGCTGATTGTTCTGAAATGGTTCGTTTTGCGACTAAGGAAAAACTGAGCGTAAAACTCATTTTACTTACGCACGCACACTCCGATCATGTCGCCGATTTGCCGCGACTGCGTGAAGAAACGGGTGCGCAAGTTTTCGCTCCAGCGCGCGAATCCGTGCCGGGCGCAGAACCGATCGAGGAAGGCAGGCGTTTTCGGCTTGGCCACCTCGAAATCGATACGCGGCTGACTTGGGGCCATTCGCCCGGCGGCATGACTTATGTCGTGACTGGCCTCGCGCGTCCGATTGCCATCGTCGGCGACTCACTTTTTGCGGGCTCGATGGGTGGCGGCAACGTTTCCTATGAACACGCCATGCGAAACAATCTCGAAAAAATTCTGACGCTACCCGACGAAACAATTATTTGCCCGGGACATGGTCCGATGACCACAGTGGGCGAGGAGAAACAGCACAATCCGTTCTTCGCGGGCAAAGTTTGATGTTTGACGTTTGATGTTTGATGTAGGTTCGCGATGTGAGCAAGACGGAACTACTCACGCGGACAAAAGCGTTTAGTTTGCGAATTTTGAAACTCGTCGATCACTTACCAAGGACCACACCTGGTCGCGCAATCGGAAATCAGCTCGTTCGCAGCGGTACGTCCATCGGCGCCAACTATCGCGCCGCCTGTCGTTCGCGGTCGCGTGTCGAATTTGCGGCAAGATTGGGCATTGTTGCCGAAGAAGCCGACGAAACGATTTATTGGCTCGAGCTAATTCGCGATGGCGAGTTGCTTCCTGCAAAGAAACTAACTGAACTGTTCCACGAAGCTGATGAGCTGACCGCGATTTTCACCGCCGGCCGCCGCACTTCGAGTAGAAATCAAACCTCGAACCTAAAACCTCAAACCTCGTCGCCATGAACATCGGTTTCGTCGGCATTGGGCGGATGGGCGCGAACATGGCGCGGCGATTGAAAGATCGACATCTTCATGTGACGGCGGTTTATGACACGAACCGCGAAGCGGCGACAAAACTGGCGCGGGAGATCGGTTGTGCTGCCAGCCAGGATTTATCTGAGGTGACGGCGCAATCGGACATTATCATCACCGTTGTCCCGGATGACAATGCGATGCGCGAGATCTTTAGCGAAGAAGGGGATAACTTGCTGGTCAACGCGCGCGGGAAACTTTTCATCAACTGCGCGACGATTTCGCCCCAGGTTCATGTCGATCTTGAAAAGCTCGCGAAAAGAGCCGGCGCGCAGACTTTGGAAGCGTGCATGGCTTCGAGCATCACGCAGGCGCGTGAAGGCTCGCTCTATTTGATGTGCGCCGGCAGCAAAGAAGCGTTTCGGAATGGGGAGCCGATTTTAAAAGAGCTTGGATCGACTGTGCGCTTTGTAGGCCAATCGGGCGAAGCGGCAAAAGTGAAAGCGCTCGTCAACATGGTGATGAACATCAACACGGCCGGCCTGGCGGAAGGACTTGGACTTGGGGCAGCGCTGGGTGTCGATTTGGAAATGTTGAGAAAAGTATTCTCACAAACCGGCGCGGCTTCGCGCGTGCTCGAAACCGATGGCGAAGACATGCAAAACCGCGAGCACAGTTGTTTTTTCTCGGCGGCGCACGCCGCAAAAGACAGCGGCATCGCACTTGAGCTTGCGCGCAGTGTCGGTCTCGATCTTCCGCTCGCAGGCGCGACCAAGCAGCAGTATGACCAAATGATTGCCGAAGGACTCGGCGAACTGGACAAATCCGGCATCGCCGAGCTCACCTTCAAAGATCGATCCGCTTCGCGCCAGAAGGCAGCCGATTGAAACAATCAGCTGGATCGCCCAGCTCCTTCTTTCAACGCTCAAGTGAAGTTCAACGCCAAAATGAGAAGGAGCTGCCCGGCTCAGCCGGATTCGGCGACATAAACATTCCGGCGACCGGGTGTGAACTATTCGTGCTCAGTGCGCATTTTACGGCGTGCATTTCGATTCCGACAAAATCAAAGACGAATCCAAGTCCACGCCCGACAATATCGTCGAGATGTTAAAAGCAAAAACAGATTGGAAGATGTCAATCGCAGGCCACCCCGATTCGACTTCAACGCCGCAGCAAATCAGGGACTTTCGGAACGGCGCGCGGCATCGGTGAAGAATTATCGCGCGACCGCCGGCATTGATGCGTCTCGCCTAACGACAGTCGGCTACGGCCAGGAAAAACCGGTCGCACCAAACGATAATCCCATCGGCAAAGCGCAAAACCGGCGCGTGGAATTGGTGAAGCAGTAGTCGATTGCAAGATCGAGACGTAATTTGAAGGGACACGCGCCGTCGTGTCCCAAACATTTGGGCGCCGACAGCGCGGTGCCCTCCAACTTGCGCGTGGCTCGCCAACATCGCACTTTGAACCGCGAAAATGAAAACCGTCTGGCGCGTTTTTGCGTATCTGAAGCGTTACCCGGCGCTCGCGGCCGGGACGCTCGGCTGCGCGATCGTTGGCACATTAATGGTGATCGTTTTTCCGGCGGTGACGAAGCGAATCATCGACGACGTCGTGCGGCTGCATCATCCGGAGAAATTGCTGCCGCTCATTTTGTTGGCCGTGATTGCTTTCCTTTTGCAACACGCTTTCAACGCGCTGCGGATTGTGTTGAACAACACGTTCGAGCAAAAAGTCATTTTCGATCTGCGCAGCGATTTGTATTCGCATATTCAATTGCTTCCGCTGCGTTGGTTCGACAATCGCGCCACTGGCGACCTGATGACGCGTGTGATCGAAGATGTGAACTCAGTTGAGCGGGTCCTGATTGACGGGATCGAGCAAGGCGTGGTCGCGGTCCTGCAAGTGTTCATTGTCCTCGGCGTGATGTTTTATTTCAACGCCAAGCTGGCGCTGCTCGCGCTCGTTCCATTTCCGCCTCTGATTGCGGGCGCGCTGGCTTATACGCTCACCGCGCATCGGCGTTATCGACTACAACGTCGCGCCGCCTCGGCGATGAACGCACTTTTACATGACAACCTCTCCGGGATTCGCCAGATCAAGAGTTTCGTGCGCGAGAAGGAAGAGCATGCGCGTTTCAACCGGGTGAGCGACCAGCTGCGCCATGCCACTCTGGTGGTGATGCGGGTGTGGGCGATTTACAGCCCGTCGATGTCGATGTTCGAAGCGTTTGGCGCTGTCATTGTTCTGGGCTTCGGAAGTCACGCTGTGCTCACTGGTGCGATGCAGATGGGTGATTTAGTCGCTTTTTTGATGCTAACGGCATTTTTGTACGATCCAGTAAGCCGATTGCATCAGCTCAATCAGCTCATCCAAGCCGGACGCGCGGCCGGCGAACGTGTTTTTGAAATCCTCGATGAACCAATCGAACCAGATTGGATTGTGGAAAAAAGTTCGATGCCAATCGCGGGCGACATTCGCTACGAAGACGTGAGCTTCAATTACGCGGAGGGACTTCCCGCGCTCATTCACGTTTCGTTCCAAGCTCCGCCCGGCGCGACCATCGCGCTGGTGGGAGCCACTGGCGCCGGGAAGTCGACCCTGGTGAATCTGCTCGTCCGCTTTTATGAATTCACCAGCGGCGAGATTTATGTCGATGAAAGACCGATTCGCGGGTACGGTCTGCGCGCTTTGCGTGAAGCGATCGGGGTGGTGACGCAGGAAAGCTTTTTATTCAACGGATCGATCCGCGAGAATTTGCTGATGGGAAAACCGAGCGCGACGGACGTGGAATTGTGGCGCGCGGCGGACGCGGCGAATGCGCGCGGCTTTATCGAGAGGTTGCCAAATGGCTTAGAAAGCGTCGTCGGCGAGCGCGGCGTGAAGTTGAGCGTCGGTGAAAAACAGCGGCTCTCGATTGCACGCGCGCTCTTGAAAGATCCGCCGATTTTAATTCTGGATGAAGCGACCGCGAGCGTGGACACGGCAACGGAGCGCCTCATTCAGGAAGCGCTCGAACATTTGATGGCCAACCGGACGTCGATTGTGATTGCGCATCGACTTTCGACAATTGTGCACGCGGATGAAATTCTTGTGCTCGATCACGGCCGGATCATCGAACGCGGCCGACACGATGAATTGCTCGCGCTCGGCGGTAAATATGCGCGGTTGTGCGAACAAAGTTTGCTTGAAACCCCCCGGGAAACATTTATCGCCGACCCCGAATTGGAAGGAGCATTGGTCGAGCGAGGCTCCGTCGAGCCGACGGAAATCGAAAAGGAAATTTAGCTGTTGGATCAACAAAAATATTTTGCCGGCCTCGCGGAGCCGTCGCCCTACCGGCATTTTTTTATGTCGATCTTGCGGTTAAGACTTGGAACGGGCTTGTTGCCCGAGCTCTTCATATTTGCGTTCCAATTCATGGTAACGTTGCTCGGCTTCGATGAGCGCGCGACGTTGTTCGCGTAGACTCTGTTCGAGATCGCGAACGCGCTCTTGCAAACGGATCGAGATGCCGGTGGCGGCGGGCTCGTTGGCCAGGTTTGGCTCATCTTCGCTCGTCGCGACATCGCCATTTTGTCGTGACATTGTCAGCAAAGCTGGCATTTCCTGAATCTGCTGGCGCGCGCCGTTGCAGGAATTAATGAGGAAAGTTTCAGCGCTGATCTCGCCAAGGCGAATAAACTCCCGGATCGCACCAAGCGTTGTTGGCCCATAATAATGTTCGCTCGTGACTTCGACCAGCCAATCCATGCCCAGTTGCGGAAGCATCGGCGCTTTCATCCACGTTTGTTGATCTATCGAAACCGCGTCGTGCGGCGCGATCTGCGCGGTAGAGGCCCAGAGCGCGAGCTGTTCGAACGGCAACGGACCAAAAATGCTGCCGCCTTCGTATTTTCGTAAAAACCAGCTCTGGTTCGACGGCTCTTCCATTAGTGATTGGTCGATGAAGCCGGAGAGGCCGTCGGCGTCGGCGAAGATGGAATCATAATTGTTTGTCCGGCCTGCAATCTGCGGCCGTCTTCGATGTGATTAAATTTTTGCAGTTCTTCAACGCCCACTTTGTACAACCTGGCAATGGAAGTGAGGGTCTCGCCGCGCGCGACGGTGTGCGTACTCCCGCCGGCTGACTGCGGGAGAGATCCGGTGGGGGCCGGAGACGCCGCCGGTGAGGGCGCCTTTTCTCCAATCATAACCCCAGGCCGTTTGTTCGAAATCTCCTGTTCCAATTTAAGGATTTGCTGAGAGAGCGCGTCGATCTTGGCGTTCTGCGCGTCGATCTTTTTTGCGAGTGCTTCGAGTTGCGCGGCATCGGAAGATGTGACCGATGCGGGCGCGGACGTTTGCGCCGAATCGAATGGCAGCCACACACTCAACATCGCGATCAGAAATATCGCCCGCAGGTTCATCGCCTCAAATGTTGGCATCAGCCGCTTTGCCTGGCAAGCCTACCGAAATGAGACGGCCGGCGATGGCTTGCCTTTCCGGCGTTTCTTCCTAGATTTTTTTGTATGCCTGAGCGCACTCAAAAGCCAGTCGAGCCGGTTCCGTGGGGTCCAAAACAAGGCGATGGAGGCGGGCCGCGCTCACC
>QHRC01000120.1 GCA_003219995.1 Verrucomicrobiota bacterium | reverse complement strand
CGAGTCACCCGGCACGCTCGAGTTGCTCGGGCGGAATCATCGCGAACGGAAACTAGATTCTTTCACTCGCAGGCAGAAAGAGAGGCTGCTGCAGTTGCGTGATGCCATGGTCGATTCCATGGCCGGCGTGGCGCAGGACACATTGCGTTCGCGCGCCGAAGGCAGCGAAGCGTCCGCCTTTGGCATGCATCAGGCCGATGCCGGCTCGGATGCCTACGATCGTGACTTCGCCTTGAGTTTGCTCTCGCAGGAGCAAGACGCGCTTTACGAAATCGACCAGGCGTTGAAACGAATCGAGCTCGGCACCTACGGCGTATGCGAAATGTCGGGCAAACCAATCCCGCATACGCGGCTCGAAGCGATCCCGTTCGCGCGTTTCACGGTCGACTGCCAGTCGCAGCTCGAGAAACAGAACAAAGCCTCACGTGTCCGGCAATCGGTTACTTCGCTCTTCGGTTTGACCGAGGAAGAGGGCGGCGAAGCCGAGGAAGAGGAAGCCGCACCGGCGGAAAATAAAGAATAATCTCATCGTGGCGCAGGAAATCATCACCCTCGAGTGCACCGAAGCAAAGGCGCTCGGCAAACCGGTCTCGCGTTACATGTCTTCTCGAAACAAGAAGAGTCCGCGCACGCCCAATCGTCTTGAGAAAAAGAAATACAATCCGTTTCTCAAACGCCACACTCTGCACCGCGAGACCAGGTAATTGTCGATGCAACCTAAAACCGCCAAACGCCGCTCCGCTTTCCGCCGCGCCAACCGCACCATGCCTCGGCGGCGGATCGACATCGCCGTGGAAGCGATCGATTACAAAAATCCCGATCTCCTAAGAAAATTCGTCACCGAAAGCGGCAAAATTCTCCCCCGCCGCGTCACCGGCATGCCTGCGCACATGCACCGCAAAATCACTCGCGAAATCAAGCGCAGCCGCTCGGTGCTGCTGATGAAATAGTTGTAGAGGCGCTTGTGCCAAGCGCCTGTTTTTTGGTTCGGCGTTTGACAAACGCCGTCACAACCTTGTCATCCCGAGCGAAGTCGAGGGATCTATTAGTCTCCACGCGAAGTGCCGTATTTATTTCCGGCGCTCATAGACCGCCGCTACAGATCTATACTTTCCGCGTGCGCTCGCCTTGCTCGATCAATTTCCAGAACTCGCGGGTCTCCCCCAGTTGCGCATCTTCCGATGTCGGCAGTTTGCTCCGGAAAAGAAAATCGCGCAGCGTGTTCTTGTGCAGGACGCGGTGGACGGTGACTCCTTCGTCAGTCTTTTCGAAATAAATCCGATAATCTTTCGCGCGGTAGCGATATAACTTTTTCCCCTCGCGCTCGATTAACCCAAATCGCCTGGCATCGAGATGATCGAGGTCTTCCGGCAAAATTTGAAACTCCGCCAGGAGATCGAGCTGCAATGACTTCGGCAAAGCTGAGATTTCAGCCGCGCTCAACTCGTTAAAAATGATCTGGAACATCGACCATCAAGTGTAAATGCGTCGAACCCGGCTGCCAACGCGCGTCGTGATCTCCCAGGTGATCGTGCCGGCGCGCTCCGCCAGTTCGGCCGCCGAAACTTCCTGATCGCCCTGGCGCCCCATTAAAATCGCTTCATCGCCAACCTCGACAGCTTCGATTCCGGAGACATCGATCATCACCAAATCCATCGTCACGCGTCCGAGCAATGGGCAACGTCGACCGCGAACCAGAACCGCGGCGTCGCAGTTGGAAAGATGTCGCGGATAACCGTCAGCATAACCGGCCGTCAGCGTCGCGATCCGCATCGGCCTCGGCGTGATGAACGTCCGGCCGTAGCTGATGGAGCTTCCCTTCGGCATGTCGCGAATCAATCCAATCCGCGTTTTCCAACTCATTACCGGCTTCAAAATCTTTTGAAACTCAGGCAGAGGCGAAATGCCGTAAAGCATTAAGCCGGCCCGCACGATGTCAAAGACTGGATCGCAAAATGCGAGAACGCCAGCGCTCTGGAGCACATGAACCTTGTAATTACGCGGCACTTCAGCGCGAAATCGCCTGATCAGTTTTCCAAATCGCAAAAGTTCCTCGCGCGTATACTCGGCGTCTTCGTTTGCAACCGGCAGATGCGAGGAAACGCTGTGCACTTTGATGTTTGATAGCGCGGCTACCTTTTTGAAAACAGCGAGCGCCTCGTTTTCCGGAACACCCATGCGTCCCATTCCCGTGTCGATCTTGAAATTGATTGCGACCGCTCCCGCTGCACGACGATTGAAATCTTCCCCTTCTTCAACGGTCGAGATCGACGGAATAAATCCGCCCTCGACGATTGCCGATCTTTCATCCGGCAGCGCTGGGCCGAGAATGATGACTGGATGAGCGAGCGAATCTCGAAGCGTGATCGCTTCCTCCAGATTGGCGACACCGAACAATTGCACGTCTTTGGCGAGCGCTTCGGCCACGCCCACCATGCCGTGCCCGTAGCCGTTCGCTTTCACCACTGCGAGCAGCTCGGCTGATCCGATGCGCTCGCGGACCGCCGCGGCGTTATGTCGCAACGCACTGCGATCGATCTCAGCCCAACATCGAGATTTTGCCGCCGTCATATGATAACCTCCCCTCTTTTCGAAATCGTGATGTGCGGCTCGCGCAGATAAATTGGCTCAAGCGGCGATGCAAAATTGCGACCCGAACCCTGTGCAAGTCCCGCCAGCACCATTGCGGAGGGATAAGCAATCGCCGCGCGCTTAAACTGCGGAAGTTTCTCCGAGGAAAAGATCGACATGTTGTCTTCCAACTTGTCGATCTTGTCTCGTAATTCAATTTCACTGAATAATGTCGGACCTTCGATTAAGTCGTTCGTCCGCACGCGGGCAAAGAAAAACGATTGCCGGCGCGCGTCACCGACGACGCAATACTCATGTTCGCCGGTCTCCATCGCGCAGACCGAAGGAAGCCCGATGAGCCGCGCATTCGACGCCGTCTGTAACCCAATCGCAGCCGAGATCGCAATTCGGACCCCAGCATACGAGCCAGGTCCCAAACCGACGACGATCGTCTCAGGCGCACCAAACTGTTTTTGCGCAGCTGCGAGATTTTCAAAGAATGCGCCGGAGTTTTTCCGATTGTTCGGCCATTCGCGAAAAAGCTGTTGCCGATCTTCGCCAAGCCAGGCGATGCTGCCGCGCGCAGTGGAAAGTTCAAGCGCAAGAGTTTTCATTTCCGCGAGTCGCTACATGCTATACGTGATTCGCGTATAACATGGAATCCGACGTGATTTTTCGGGCGTTTTCAGATTTGATTTCAAAAGAAATCCAGCGGGCGTGATCGGGAATCAATTCTGGGAAACGATCTGCCCATTCAATTACGGAAACACCGTCGCCGAAAAAATAATCGTCCAAACCGAGTCGTGCGACCGATTGGTAATCATGCAGGCGGAAAAAATCAAAATGATAAACGGGCAAGCGCCCGCCGGCGTATTCGTGCACAATTGTAAAAGTGGGACTTGTGGCTGGGGCTTTACTCCCGAGTCCGGCGACTACGCCTTTGACGAATTGCGTTTTGCCTGAGCCGAGCTCGCCTTTCAGCGCCAGGACCGATCCCGCGCTTTCACCTTCGGCCAATCGCCGGCCGAACGCTTCAGTTTCCACTGGGCTATTTGAAATGAACGTAGCCACTGAGGGATTGCGAATTGCGGATTGCGGATTGCGGAATTAAGCAGCCGATGCGCGTAAGTGGAAGTCTGGGAAATTTTCGGCGCCAATTCATTTGCAAACGAGCGCTGTTGCGCGGCGAAATGGCGAAGAGCAGTTCGTAATCTTCTCCCTCGGAAATTGCATCGTCGATCGTGGCCGCGCGATTGAGCGGCAGATTCTTCTTGTCGATATCGAAACCAACTTTGCTGGCGCGCGCGAGTCTCGGAAGATCGGCACCGAGGCCGTCGCTTAGATCGATCATGGCATGAAGCGCGAAATTTTTTGTCAGCCAGCGGGATTCCTCGATCCGCGGAACGAATCTTAAATGTCTTCTCCGATTTGCTCCGCCAAGTCGGCCGGTCACAAAAAGATCATCGTCGATTTTTCCGCCACTGCGCAAGACGCAGCGGCTCCTTTCGACAAATCCGGCAACGCTGACCGAAATGACGGCGGGACCTCGTGTGCCGCTGGTCTCGCCGCCCACAATGCTGATCTGAAACCGCGCGGCGGCCCGGCTTAAGCCGCGATAAATCTTTTTCACCCAATCGTTCTTTGTTTGCTTGGAGACGATGAGCGTAATCAAGGCAAATTGGGGGACAGCGGAAGTCGCGGCAAAATCGCTTAGCGGACGCATCATTGCCTTCCAACCAACATCGAGCGCATTGGCTTGGCTCAAAAAGTGGACGCCTTCCACCACGCAATCGGTTTTGAGGACAAGAAATTTTCGGCCGCGTCGATTTTCTACTAATGCGCAATCATCTCCCGCGCCCGCGAAGACCGACCTCTCGCTCGGAAGATGCGGCAAGAGTTGAGCGAGCAACCGGTTCTCGCCAAGCTCTCTCAATTTCATTGCGAGAAGAGTTCTGGAAACGCCAGTAAGGTGAGCGACACGGAATTAAAAAGCGCATGCATTGTCATTGAAACAAGAATGGAGCCGCTCCATTCGTAGGCAATCGTGAAACAGCTTCCCAGAACAAAGAGCGGCGCGAACGAGGGCAGATGGGTGTGCACGGCGGCGAAGAGCAGAGCGTTGGCCATTAGCCCGAAAAAGCGCCCGAAAAAGCGCTTAAGCACGCCATAAAGAAAGAAGCGAAAAAGAAATTCCTCGGCAGCGGGGGCGACCGCGACGGCAAAGATAATGATTATGATCCGCTGCTCGATAGTGCGCGAGCCATTGAAAAGCTCGACGATGCTTTGCTTGCTGGAACCGCTTCCGAGAAGGCGCTGCGTGATCGCATCGGCCAGAGCAATTAAAGGATAAGCCGCCAGCATAAGGATTGTTCCCGTGCTGAGAGCGCGAAGGAAACTCGTTTTGGAAAAACCGCCCAACGAATTCAGATCGAAACCGCGCAACCTCAAAAAGGCGACCACAACCAAAACAATACCAAGGGTGAAGAGAAGATTTTCTACGAGAACGCGTCCGCTAAACTGGATCGATGGTTTCGAAGCCGACGCGAGAACCCCAAGCAAAAGCAAAAAGGTCAGCCCGGCGGCAAGGATCGCTTCCGGAAAGCCAAATACAGTTGTCGATCCGCCTGGAGATGTCGATCTTCGCCCGCTGATCTGGCGGATGAGCGAAACGTAAATATACAGGCCGACAACAAGAAGCAGCGCGTTCGTGACGCTTCCGAGCGCCATTAGGAAGGTGGCGGACAGCATGCTCCGCCTACGGAGCGTAATAGCTCGGCAGGAAATACGCGCGCCCCGTTTCCAATTGTGGAACGAGCTGCTTTGGCAGCTGCAGTTCGATTTTCGAATCGGTTTGGCCGAAGGCGCGAATGAATCGACTCAGACTGAAAGGCGGGCCGTACTTCACAATTTTCGCTTCCGGCGCGTTTCCCAGTTGCTTCGCTTTGGCGAATGCATCTTCCAATTGGCCAACCCCATCGACCAGTTTGTGATCGAGGGCATCTCTGCCCGAAAGAATGCGGCCGTCGGCAATCGTATTGCGCAATAAATCAGCGGGCAGATTTCTCTCCTTTGCGACGATACCGAGAAATTTGTCGTAGGTTTTCATAATGAAGCTTTGGATAAGATCGCGCTCCTCCGGAGTAATCGGTCGCGCGCCGTTGAGCATGTCCTTGAACTTTCCGCTTTTGAAGACGACGGAGGCGAGCCCAACTTTGTTGAA
>QHRC01000119.1 GCA_003219995.1 Verrucomicrobiota bacterium | reverse complement strand
TTTGCCCTCAGCTGCGTCGTTGAACGGAGTAGCCGTTCCATGTGCGTTGATGTAATCAACCGCGTCGGCGGCAAGCCGCGCGCTCTCGAGAGCCCGCTCCATCGCTTGCCGCGCTCCACTTCCGGAGGGATTCGGTTGGGTGAGATGGAAGTTATCGGTCGAGATGCCGTAGCCGATTATTTCTGCGAGGATTGCCGCACCCCGCGCGCGCGCCGCCTCGAAATTTTCCAAAGCGAGAATCGCGGCGCCTTCTCCGAGGACCATCCCGGTGCGATGTCGATCGAACGGGCGACATTTCTCTGGCGTTGAAGCTTGCAGTGAATCGAAGCCGACAAAAACCAATTCGGAGAGTGCGTCATAACCGCCAGTTAAGATGCGCTGATACCGTCCCGAGCGGACGCACTCGAAGCCGTGGCCGATGGCGTTTGTGCCGGAAGCGCAGGCGTTGGCAATCACTTCGCAAGGCGCGGATATGCCAAATGCTTCCTGCGCGTCAATTACCGCCTTTTGCGGTGGATAATTTGCAATCCAAGTAGGGGAGCGTCGCAAATCATCATGCCGATGTAACGCTCGATAATAATCCTCCCCGTAGCTCATGCCGCCGCTGGTCGTGCCCACGACGGTCAATTCCGGCTCGAATTGTCGATCTTGTGCGAGCGCTTCCTCCAAAGCCGTAATCATCATGTGTGAGGCCCGATGCAGACGTTGTCCGCGCCGTCCATTTCCCCTGACGATGAGGCGTTCGTCCGGGACTTGGCCGGCGGTCTTGCATCGGCATCGATCCACTGGGAATCTTGTGACCGGCGTGATGCAGTCGCGCGCTGCCCGCAGCGACTCGAGCGTCTCAGCCAATCCGCAACCCAGCGGGCTGATTATTCCTGCGGCTACGACCGCAACGCGGGCCGGATGACTTTTTCCGTTTAACGCGGCGGATCTGGTCATTTTAATATGTCCAATTGACCCTCGATTTGATGTTGCTTTCTGAAAAAAGGCACTTTACTAATGAGGCCGAAACGGAAACGGAGCTCGGAAGTTGGTGGATTGTCAGTTGGAGTTTATTCAGTGGCGATTTGAAATCCGATAAGCGGGAACAGTGACCTAGCGGCGTTTTCCACAATAAACTCAATGGGAACTAAATTATACGTAGGAAATCTTTCCTTCAACACGACCGAGAACGAGCTGCAGGAGCTTTTCGCGCAGGCTGGTACAGTGCAGGAAGTGACGCTCATGCAGGACAAATTCACAGGCAAATCCCGCGGATTTGCGTTTGTGACGATGGGCTCCGAACAAGAAGCTCAGAATGCCATCACCCAAGTTAATGGCAAAACGGTAGATGGCCGAGCTTTGACGGTGAATGAAGCCCGGCCCCGTGAGCCGCGGCCACCGGGTGGTGGCGGTGGTGGACGGGGTGGTTATGGTGGTGGAGGGGGCTACGGCGGCGGACGCCGTGATGGTGGGCAAAGGCGCGGCCACTAAAGCCGACATTCGGCGCTGCTTGGTTGAGACCAGGCACTAATTTCTCGGAAAACCCTTCCCGGACGGCTGCGATAGGCTCGGCGTGCGAATTCCCTTTTGATGACAACCGAACAAAAGGGAAGGAGCTTTGCAATTTATGGCTGACGAATCAGACGCACAAAAAAGAGAGAGAGCGCAATCATCGGAGGATATCCAGATCCCGGGAATTTCAAAGCAAACGGCTGGCGCTGTAACCGGTGCTGCGATCGGAAGCGTCGCAGGCCCAGTCGGCGCGGTCGTAGGCGGAGTCGTTGGTGCTTTTGCGGGAAGGGCGGCGGCCCGCGGCCAAACTATCTTCCCGAAAGCGAAACCGCGCAGACGCAAAGCGAGGAGCGTTGCAGCCAAGAAATCTTCTAAGCCCCGGAAAGCTGCGAAAAAATCGAAATCGACAAAACGGCGTCGTCTGCTTTCCAAGTCGGCGAAGGGAACGGGAAGACGTCTCGGAAAGTCTCGCTCACGGAAATCGCGCGCGCGTAAGAAATCGAGCAAACGCCGCCGCCGCTAAAAAAGCCTGGTCGCGTTCGCTTTGATAAGAACTGGGCAGGGCTGGATTCGAACCAGCGAAGGCGTAAAGCCAGCAGATTTACAGTCTGCCCCGTTTGGCCACTCCGGAACCTACCCCTCGCTTGCGAGCGTTGATATAGGCTGGCGTGGTGCGCCTCGCAAGTAATTTGCCGGCTGGTGGAAGCGTCGGACCGGTAAATATTATTTAACGGAAAAACTCGGCGATCATCTCGACAACATAGTGTTGCGCCTCGCGCGAGATCTCCGGGTAAATCGGCAGTGCTACCGTTTTGCGAGCGGCGCGCTCAGTTTCCGGCAGATCGCCTTTCTTGTAACCGAGATAAGAAAAACACTTTTGCTCGTGTAGTCCGAGCGGGTAATAAATTGCGGTTTCGATCTCGCCTTGGGCAAGGTGCTCGCGCAACGCGTCGCGTTTGTCAGTAGCGATAACAAATTGATAATAGGTATGATGATTCGTTAGGCCACGGTCGCGATAGGGTTCGGCAGGTAGCGCGATTCGGTTGGTCAGACCGCAACGCGTAAACTGTTCCCGATAAAAATCCGCCGCCGCGCGGCGCGCGGCCGACCAAGTATCCAGGTACGAGAGCTTGACCCTGAGAATTGCCGCCTGGATCTCATCGAGCCGGAAATTGCCGCCGATGAAATTGTGATAATAACGCGGCTCCATTCCATGCTGCCGAACACTTCGCAATTTTTTGGACAATTCTTCGCTACGACAGACGACTAATCCGGCGTCACCGGCCGCCCCCAGATTTTTTGACGGATAAAAACTGAAACAACCGACCTCGCCCATTGTTCCGGCCTTGCGTGGACCCATGTGGGTCATGAGATATTCCGCGCCAATGGCTTGGGCCGCGTCCTCGATAACTTCGAGGCCCCATTGCTCTGAGAGCGCGTGGATCGCATCCATCTCGCAGCACAAGCCGAATAAGTGGACAGGAATGATCGCGCGGATTCTGCGCCCGGCACTGTCGCGCAGCTGCCCGCGTGAATCGCGCTTGCATCGATTGTCGATGTACCACTCGAGCGCGATTGGCGACAGATTGAAGCTTTTTGGATCGATATCGACAAACAACGGCGTGGCGCCCACTCGCGCGATGCAACCGCCCGTTGCGAAAAAAGAGTAGGCGGTTGTGATTACAGCATCGCCGGGCCCGATTTCGAGAGCCATTAAGACCGCGAGCAACGCATCGGTTCCAGATGAAACGCCAACGGCATGGGGCGCATTGAGATAGTCACAAATCGCTTTCTCGAATGCCTCCACTTGCGGTCCGAGAATAAAACGCTGGCTTGCTAAAACGGCATCGATCTCCGCTCGGATTGGTGCCGCCAGGGCGCGATATTGTTCGCTTAAATCGAGAAGCGGCACCCGCATGGCGCGAATAGCTTGGCAGCTTCGTCCCGCGGTTCAATCCGAAGTTTATTGCGACGATATGCGCCGTTGACCGAGCAATTTACCTACGTTACGATCTCAGGCATGGCGTTGCTGCGCGGACTTTTTTGGCTCGCCCTTTTTGTTTTCTTCACATTTTGCTTCATCGTGCTCTTCGAGTACGGGGCGCACGATTTTACAACTGGATTCCAAAAAGAAGCCGCGCGCGTAAAAGCATTTGTCGTTAAACAGACGAGCAAAGCGGAAAAGGCAAAGAAGTGACCCGACAGGCGGGTTGCCGTTACTCTACAAACTCAATCTCGACTTGATGGTCGATATAACCGGCGGCGTGTGCATCGCCAAGGAATTTACGAATCGCTGCGCGCCCAGCATCGCCGTAATCCCGGGTGTAATCGTTGACATACATCCCGATAAATTTTCCGGCGAGCTCTCCGTCCATGTCGCGGGCGTATGATAATGAGTGGCGCACTGCCTCGCTGCGGTGGGCAAGGCCGTAGGCGATGCTTTGTCGCATGATCTGAAGGAGGTCGTGCCGCACTGAATGTGGGATATCTTTGCGCAACACATTTCCACCCAGCGGCAGGGGCAAGCCGGTTTTGCTTTTCCACCATTCGCCAAGATCGACAATCTTGGCGAAGCCGGAGCGCGCGTAAGTGAGCTGCCCTTCATGAATGATGAGACCAGCGTCCGCCTCGTTGTTTTTAACGGCATCGAAGATTTGGTCAAACGGAACGACGATGTGCTTAAAATCACCGAGGTAAAGCCGCAGAGCGAGGTAAGCGCTCGTCATGCGTCCCGGCACCGCGATCACATAACGGCGCAACCGCTCGCGAAGATCGACATCTTCTTTGAGTGTTGGGGATTTTCCGATAACGAGCGGTCCGTAACCATCTCCCATGCTCGCGCCGCAGGGCATGAGCGCATACTTGTCACTGACGTGCGCATACGCATGGATCGAGATCGCGGAAATATGAAGTTCACCGCGGAGGGCGCGTTCATTTAGCGTTTGAATGTCTTCCAGTCGATGTTCGAACCGGTAACCACGGAGGTCGATTTTGTTTTTTGCCATTGCATAAAACATGAATGCGTCGTCTGGATCCGGTGAATGTCCGAGCGTAAAGACTGCCTGATCCGACGGCATGAGCGCATGCTATCTGCGCACCTGAAACGCGCAAGAACGCCTCCGGTTAATCGGTCCCAGTCGCGGTTGCTGTTTGCGTTAGCGAGGCTGTTCCGGTAGCCTGAGGCGCATGGCGAAATCCGGTCTCGGAAAAGGTCTTGGCGCATTGATTGGTGCTCGCCCGGCGTCGTTGGGAGTCGAGGATGTCGATCCACGGGAAAATATTCACCAAGTCAGCCTCGCGAGCATTGTTCCGAGCGGACTACAGCCACGCAAGGATTTCGCGCCCGATGCATTGCAGGAGCTAGTCGATTCAATCCGGCAACATGGCATCATTCAACCGCTTATCGTGCGGCAGGTGGGCGGCCGGTGCGAGTTGATTGCTGGCGAACGGCGCTGGCGCGCGGCTCAGGAGATCGGCCTCACCGAAGTGCCGGTGATTATCCGGAGTGCGAACGATCTGGAAGTCCTCGAGATTTCGTTGATCGAGAACCTGCAACGCGCCGATCTAAACCCAATCGAAGAGGCGCAAGGTTACGCCAGACTGGCGGGCGAATTTGGGATGCGTCAGGAAGATATCGCGTTAAAAGTCGGGCGCAGTCGCGCGGCCGTTGCGAACGCGATGCGCTTGCTGGATCTGCACCCGCAAATCCAAGTCTGGATTGGACAGAGTTTGCTTTCGGTCGGTCATGCAAAGGTCTTGCTCGCATTGAAATCCCAGGAGGAGCAGTTCCTTGCTGCTGAAACAGTTCTGCGGCGCAACGCCACTGTTCGGGCGACGGAGCGGCTGGTGGCTCGCCAGCTCGGGATCGGCCGAGCGCGACGGAAGCCGCGCTCTGCGGAGGTAACCGTTACCTCCGCTGCAATTGAAGACTTGCAAAACCGACTGCAACAACATTTGGGCACCCACGTCACCCTGCACCACGGAGAAAAACGCGGGCGCATCGAGATCGAATATTACGGGAGTGACGATCTCCAGAGGATCCTTTCGGCCCTCGGTTTGAGCGTGAGCGAAAGCTGACTCGCCTCCGGACAAATTGAAGCGCATGACGCGGATCGCGCCTTCATTCACTCGTGGAGCGCAACGTTGCAGCCTTTGTTTCTTAGGCGGCGTTGTTTCACTCGTCCTGGCTGCGTGTCCCGCGCGTTCACATCGCTCATCTCAAGGCCAGCTTTGGGAAGAATTTTCCGGCGAGAAAGCTTTTGTCCACGTCCAGCGGCTTGTTGACTTAGGCCCTCGTCCCCCTGGATCTGAGGCTATCGAAAAATCCCGGGCCTACATCGACAATCAACTTCGGCTGGCAGGTTGGCAGGTCGCGCGACAAGCATTCCGGGACGACACGCCGCGCGGAAAAGTTGATTTTGTTAATCTTATTGCGCGCTTTCCCGCGCCGGGCAGTACCGCGCCGTCGTTTTTGTTGTGTTCTCACTATGATACAAAGACCTTTCAGACGATTCGATTTGTTGGCGCGAATGACGGTGGTTCCAGCACCGGCTTGCTTTTGGAATTGGCGCGGGTTCTGGGTCGCGATCCGAACCTGGCAGCAAAGATCGAGCTTGTGTTTTTCGATGGCGAGGAGGCCTACGAAACGTTTTCCCAGACCGATGGGCTTTACGGCAGCCGTTATTTTGCCAGGCAGCTAGCGGAAAATAAAACTGCGAAGCAATTTCGTGGAGGAATCTTATTCGACATGGTCGGCGATCGCTCGCTCGATATTACGCTGGCGCCGGACTCACCCGCGCAGATCGCCCATGACATCTTTGCCTCGGCCGATGTTCTCAAGCGGCGCAATTATTTCAGCTATTTTGACCGCGAAATCACCGACGATCACACACCGCTGAATGCGATCGGCATTCCGACGATTGATGTGATTGATTTTGATTTCGCGTGGTGGCACACGGCCGACGATACGATTGATAAGGTGAGCGCGGAAAGTTTGCAGATTGTTGGTGCTGTCGCCACCTATTATTTAACCGAATTCGCTTTCAAGTGAAGCGACGGCTTTTAATCGCAGGATTGTGTGCGGGAGCTTGCGTCGCCGGTATCGCATGTGGTCGGTTAGTGGCCACTTCGATCATTTGTCGAGATGCAATCGGGGTGTTGTTCGGTCGCGGGCATTTACTCGCGCTCGCGCAAGGCCAGGGCATTTACCAAGCCGATGTTCAACGCGACGTCGAAGAAATGCGCAGCGCGGGCGGCGGCAAAGATGAGCATCCATCCAGCGATATGATGGAAAGGAACGCCATTACTTCTCGTCTTATCGCGGGCGCGATCATTCGCTCTGTCGCAGCTCGCGAGAGGATCTCGCCTACCGCTCTTGATCGGGAAGTCGGCGTCTGCGGATCGCAGTTCGGAGATAAGACGGCATGGAGAAGAGCGTTAAGAGCGAGCGGACTGTCCACCGGCTTCTTTGCTCGAATCCTTGCAGATCATCTGCGGGCGCGACAATGGATTGAGCGTCAACTCATGCATCAGCTTGGTGTGAGCGTAGATGAGGCCAGGCGCCATTACGACGAGCATTTGGAGACCTATTCTCAGCCGCTGCGATTTCGAGCGAATCACCTTTTCTTGGCCGCCCCGGCAGAAGCTCCAGAGGAGGCGATCGACGAAAAAAGCGAGGCAATCGCCTCACTCGCCACCCGCATCGGTCACGGCGAAGATTTATCAGAACTTGCGGCACTGACCTCCGAGGACGAGGCAACAAAGACTCGCGGCGGCGATCTCGGTTTTTTCTCCAAATATCGCATGCCCCAGATTTTGTTGCGGTAGTCGCCAAAATGCGCGTCGGTGAAACCAGTCCGCCGGCTCGGAGGCGTCTCGGATTTCATATTATCCAATTGACGGACTTGCGGCCCGCCCGGCAGATGGTTTTTGAGGAGGCGCGGCAGGAGGCAGTCCTGGCGCTTGAGACTGAAAAACGCCGAAGCGCAGTGCAAAGTTTAGTCGCGGATCTCGTAAGACGCGCCGAGTTTGTGCGTCCGCCAGGCTAGCGTGGCGGCAAAATTCGTGAACTTGAGCATTGCCTGCCGGCTGGTTTAACTTCAATCTGGAGGAGCCCCCTTTGGCCGCAGCGGCGGGGTGCTAAGAACCATTCAATGTCCCGTCGAAAGCGCAAAAATGTCGGAGTGATTGGTCTCGGGATTATCGGAAGCCGAGTGACCGAGGTACTTCGCCAGAAGGGATTTCATGTTTTCGTCTGGAACCGGACGCCGCGACCAGTTCCGAACTTTGTCGGTGGGCCCGCAGAACTCGCGGAGATGTGCGATTTCGTGCAGCTCTTTGTCTCGGATGATGATGCATTGCTTCAGGTGGCAGAAGATCTTGTTCCGGGGTTGGCGCCGCGCCACATTGTGCTCGCCCATTCGACCGTCTCGCCCCATTCGATGCAGCGAGCTGCCCAGATTGTGGAAAGTCGCGGTGCGCGTTTTATCGAAGCGCCGTTTACCGGCAGCAAGACGGCCGCGGAAAAGGGCGAACTTGTCTACTATGTCGCGGGAGATGATGCCGCGTTGCGGGAGGCACGGCCGATTCTGGAGGCGAGCGGCAAAGAAGTTATGGTCATCGGAGAAATTGGGCAGGCCACGGTCATCAAAATCGCGACCAATATGGTGACTGCCGCCAGTGTCCAGGCCGCGGCGGAAGCTTTGGCTCTGATCCGAGCCGTTGGCCTGCCGATGGAAAAATTCGTCGAAGCGATGCGCAGCAATGCAAGCCATTCCGCCACTCTCGCGCTTAAGTT
>QHRC01000118.1 GCA_003219995.1 Verrucomicrobiota bacterium | reverse complement strand
TTTTGGTCAGGACGCTTCTTCGCGCCGGCCGCTCGGACTGGTGATCGTCGGCGGCCTTATTTTCTCCCAAATGGTGACTCTCTTCGTCACGCCGGTGATCTACCTCTGGCTCGAATGGTTCCAGGAACATGTGCTGGATCGCGTTCCATTTCTGCGCAGCGCGCACACTCATCACGAAGCAGAGCCCGCATCCGAGCCAAGCGAAGGGGACGGCCGGCTCAAACCAGTGCCGGCCGGGGCGCACTAAGTTGCGATCTGCTCGAAGAAACCGCCGCGCTGTTTTTGCAAATACACAAGCCCTGCCATAATTTTTAAACGAAACCCCACGAAAGGAACGAACATTATGGCTAAGTATGTCAGTCTTCTTCAGTTTACCGACCAGGGCATTCGCAACGTCAAAGATTCCGTCAAACGCGCCGCCGCCGCGACGGCCGAGGCCGAAAAAATGGGTGCGAAAGTCACTGACGCATTTTGGACGATGGGCGCGTACGATGTGGTCCTCTTGCTTGACTCTCCCGATGACGAAACCGTGAGCGCTTTCAGTCTCAAGCTCGGCTCACTCGGCAACGTCAAGAGCCAGACAATGCGTGCCTTCCGCCGGGAAGAGATGGAAAGCATTCTGGCGAAGGTCAAATAGTTTTCTGTAGACGCGGCTGTGTCAGCCGCAGATTGTTACAGCCGCAACACGGCGTGCTGGAAAGTCGCTGGGTGGATTGTATAGCCCGATGGGAATTCGGGAGGGCGAATCAATCGCTGACTGCGGTTAGCAAAAACGACGACAACGCCGGGAGTCACGACAATCTTGAATCTGTTTGGCGATTCACAGCATCCTAATGGTGCCCATGGCTACGCTTTCCGAAATCCGCAATCCGAAATCCGCATTCCGGAATGCCACCTGGATCGGTCTGTTCCTGTCGCTGTTTGCGATGTTACTCGTCCGGCAAACGGTCGCTTATTTTTCACCCACGCTCACCTTTACTGCCGCGATCTGGAAGGAATCGCTTATTTGGGTAAGCGCAATTGTGTTGCTCATTTTGGTCCGCCGCGGTGAGCGGCTCCCGTTCACCTCGGTCGGCCTCGGTACATCGACATGGTGGAAATCGATTCTCTGGGGACTCGTCATCGCGGTCGCGTCCGCGATCGTGGGCGGCGTGCTGGCGGCGCTCACCGGCTATGGGCACGGCCCTGGCTCGGCTGCCTTTGAAAAACTTCCGCTCTGGTTGATCACGTTGATCGTATTTCGCGCCGGAGTGGTGGAAGAATTATTTTATCGCGGCTACGCCATCGAACGACTCCAGGCTCTGGGTCTGAATCGGTATTGGGCTGCCGCCATTCCACTGGTCATCTTTGGGCTTGGCCACTGGACAGGCGGCGCCGCTAACATCGTGATCGCTCTGGCGCTGGGCGCGATCCTGGCTGGCTTCTATCTTTGGCGTCGCGACCTGATAGCAAACATGATCGGGCACTTCGCAGTCGATTTTGTTGCTAATGTTTTACCCAAACTCTTCTCCTGAGCGTCAAGTATTTGATCGTTCGGTGTTTGCTTCCTTCTGACTTCTGAGCTCTGACTTCTTCCTTCAAGCGGCGGTCGCGTCGCCTGGAACGAGATCGTCGAGCCCTTCGAACGTTAACTTCTTCCGTAACTCATTCCGAAGCAGGAAAAGATTAATGCACGCCTGAAGAACGATCGATGCGACCGACAAATACCAAACATGTTTGATCTCAAATCGGGGCGTGCGCGCGATGAGCGCAGCCGGCAAGACAAAAAGGAACAATCGTGTCATCGAACTGAGAAGCGGCGGCCAAGTGTTGCCAATCCCCTGAAACGCGCTGGAGGTAGTGAAGACAATTCCGGCGGCTACGAAATTGAAGGAGACGATCCTTAGATAATCGCTGCCGAAGGCGATCACTCGCTGATCATTCGAGAACGCTCGGATCAGCGGGGCAGGCGCGAAGTGCGCAATCAATGTGAGGACGAGCATCATTACGGAAGCGATTCCGACCGCGGAATAGACTGACTGGCGAACCCGGTCGCCGCGGCGTCCGCCAAAATTTTGTCCAATCACCGGCGCGACGGCAAAGCTCAGGGCCACGACCGGCAAAAAAAGTGCCTGCATCACCCGTGCGCCCACTCCGAATCCGGCTTGAGCGGCTGGTCCAAAGCCACGAATGATTCCGTACACAATCATGATGTAAGCGAAGAGCAGCACAAATTCCGCACCCGCCGGTACCCCGATGTGAAGCATCTCTCTCCAAATCCTTGTTTGCGGACGAAAGAGAGGAAAACGAAAGCGCAGATAATGATATTTTTTTTCGAAATAGATCACCATCAGGACGTCCGCGATCAGGATGGCGATGAAACTGGCGAGCGCCGCGCCGGTGACGCCGAGTCTGGGCCAGGGGCCGATTCCGAAGATCAGCAAAGGCGCGAGCACGATGTTGAGCAGGACACTGAGCACCTGCAATCTGACGGTGGGTTTGATGATCCCGGTCGCGCGCAACGCCGACCCCAACGCGACCAGGGGAAACTGGAGGACAAGCGCGGGAATAAACCAAAGCAAGTAACTCTTGGCCAACGCCGCCGTGGCCGCATCGGCACTGAGCGATTCGCAATACGCGTCGCGCAACAGAAATCCGCAAACGCCCAGGACCAATCCAACCAGGATCGACATGACACAAGATTGGTTGAAGACGAGCTCGGCGCGCGGCTGATCTTTTCTGCCGGCCGCCTGCGAGACGAGGGTTGTCGTTCCCACACCCAGCATTTGGGTCAGGGCGAGAACAATCATCATCAGGTTCCCGGCTACGCCAACTGCGGCGATCGCTTCCTTGCCGAGATGCCCCACCCAGTAAAGATCGGCCAGAAGATAAAGCGTTTGCACCGCCATGCTCACGGCCATGAATGCCGACATATGCAGTAAGTGCTTGGTAACGGACCCTTGGGTTAAGTCTTTCATTTGCTCGCGTATTGCATACCTACTGCCCGCGATTCAAGTCGTGCGAATCATCGCTAACCATTCGCGACAGCCACAATTGGGCCTTCGACCCAAAGATGGGCGTAATTACAGTGTCAAAAACCTATGTGTTTTGAGAGCGCGTTCGGATCACCGCTCTAGGCTCGCGCATCACCGCCGTCACGCGGTTGCACAGCCCGGAATCGCGGTCGTGTCCTGCGCTGTTGTTGCCGCGCCCGCTGCGCCGGCGGCCCTGCATCTTGCGTCTTCATCAATTCAAATGTCCGAAATAATGGCGCCAGATCGATCACATCGTTGGCGGCCGATCTCAGCGTGTTCCCAAGATTTGCTGCCACTGACGCGACTTCCACACGGATCCCATGCCGCCGCAGCTTCGTCGCGAGATAAGCGAAATCCGCATCGCCGGTCACGAGAATGACGACATCAGGCCGCATTTCGATGGAAAGCTCGATTGCGTCAATCGCCATCATGACGTCGACGTTCGCCTTATAATGTCCTTCCTCGGCGGGCGACCCATCTTTGGTCACAACCATGAAACCGTTGGAGCGCAGCCAATGCATGAACTTGTTCTTCTTGTCCCGTTCCTCCTGCCAAAGCGGGATGGCGGGTGGCAACCCCGCATAAACCACCATCTCGATTAGCTCGCGTCCGGTATTTGGGCCGGCCAGAAAATCGCGGAGCTTCAACCAATCGAGACCGCGTCCCGCTGTCCGTACCGAACTGCCGACATTCGATTCATCGACCAGGACTAACACTTTGGAACGCTGGCGACCTTCTGGATCTCTTTTTCGGACCGGCATACCTCTCATGTTCAAGCGTGCGAATTAGATTGTCGATCTTGATATTGTAGCCGTGTTCGCTCACCGCGGTCCGTTATCAGGTTTTGCCGCAGCCCGCCTGAGGGGCTACAGATTTCGCGGGCGTTGCCGATTCAACCTTCAGCTTCGGATTTTTTCTTCGCCTTTCATCCTTCATAATTCATCTTTCTTCCTTTGCGATGTCTAAACCAGTCTCAGTTCGTTCCGGTCAGCTCGAGTTCCTCAAAGTCAACACCGGCCGTCTAGAGTGGCGTGACGCCTATCAATGGTTGCTCGGTTTGAGCTGGCCGCAGTTTGCCGCATTCGTTGCCGCCGTTTACATCGTGCTGAACCTCATCTTCGCTGCGCTCTTCATGCTCGGCGGAGACAGCATTGCCGGGATGAAACCGGGTTCGTTCCTCGAATCGTTTTTCTTTAGTGTGCAAACGCTCGCGACCGTCGGTTACGGTCACATGTATCCGCAAACACTCTACGGCCACATCGTTACGACCGTCGAGATCATGAGCGGAGTGTTTCTCCTCGCCGTCATGACAGGCCTCATCTTCGTTCGATTCTCGCGACCAATTGCGCGCATCCTGTTCAGTAAATCGGCCGTCATCGCGCCCTTGAACGGCCAGCCTACCCTCATGGTGCGCATCGGCAATGTGCGTCGGCACAGCATGGTCGAGACCGAGTTTCGTATCACTTTCCATCGCGACGAGCCATTGGTCGAGGGCGGTGACTTTCGCTTTTTTTACAATCTCAAGCTCCAGTTCGACCGGCTGTCCGTGTTTCCCGCCGCGCTCACTTTGCGCCACGTCATTGACGAACAAAGTCCGCTTTACGGCGCAACTCCCGAAACGCTTGAGTCGGGTCGCGCCATGTTGGTCGTGTCAGTCGTTGGCATCGATCCAGTCATTCTCGCGGCTGTGCAAACTCAACAAGATTACCTTTGGCGGGATATTCAGTTCGGCCATCGCTTCGCCGAGATCTATACCCAGAGTGGCGACGGACAGCTCACTGTCGATTACGGCCGCCTCCACGACACGGAGCCGGTGCCACTGTAGCGATCGATCACAGGTTTTAAAGATGGCACAACGCCGGCGATATCTCTTCGTTTGCATCAATCGCCGGCCGGACGACAACCCGAAGGGATGCTGCGCGGCAAAAGGCTCGGAAGAAGTATATAAAGCGTTGAAAACAGAGGTGGCTGCGCGCGGACTGGCGAAGCTCGAAGCCCGCGTCTGCACATCGAGTTGCCTCGATCAATGTGCGACTGGGGTCACTGTTTTGGTCGAGCCAGACCATTTCTTTTACGGCCGCGTCACCGTTGCCGACGTGCCCGAAATCGTTGACGGACTCGTCAACGGCCAGCGAGTTGCCCGCCTCGTTCTCACCGCGGACGATCTGGCGAAGCCTTGATTAGCCGATGGTCGATCTTGATAGAGGAACTGAAGTCGTTTGGCGTGGCGGAGATTTCGTTTTGGAGGAACGCGATGTGCTCGCAAGACTGGCGTGACTGTTGTTGATCCGGCCTCGCGCTATTTATTCGTTGTTTGGATTGCCGCAGTTGCGTTCTGCGCAGCAAATCGCTCCGATGCCCGGGTCGGGGAAACCTCACTTCAATTTGTCGATCGTTACGGCGCGCCGAAAGACACGCCGTCTTCGAAGAGCATGGATAAGAATTCACCACTGCTCGAAGGAGCGATCCATCACGTTTACGAATACCGGGGCTGGAAAATCCGCGCCGCATTCTTGCAACTGGATGGGCCCGCCGTGCGAGTGGAATATTCCAAGACGCCAGTGGCTGGGGCCAATCCGTTCGTGCGAGATTATGAACTGCAAGCAATCATGACGGCCAACACGCCGGCCGGAATGACATGGACGCAAATCGCCTACGATAATTCTGACTCGCTTAATAAAGGGATTGCAAAGGCTGTTGAAGCCTCCGTCTCGGTTGGTCAAAAAATGTGGCGCCGAACTGACGGGGCTATCCTGTGGTCTCGAGGCGATATAATCATCCGCCTGGACCTTCCCCCCGCGCGCGAGTACGAACAACAGTTGAAAATCCAAAAAGAACAAAAAGCGCGCGCGTCAGTTCCGCAATTTTGAATATCTGACGCATCGCAAGCTCCGCTTACGATCTGGCGAAAGTTGTCCTGCTGACCGCTGGTCTCTGACTTCTGATCTAGACTGCTCGAGTTCGGATGTTGATTTCCGACGTGAGCGTCTGATGGACCGGGCAGCGCTCGGCCATTTCCATTAATTTTGAGCGTTGTTCGCTCGTCAGGGCGCCGGTGAGTTGAATTTCTCTCTCGATCCTGTCGATCTGTCCAACTTTGGTCTCGCACTCTGCGCAATC
>QHRC01000117.1 GCA_003219995.1 Verrucomicrobiota bacterium | reverse complement strand
CGAGCGCGTCCATCACAACGTCGACAGCGGAATCAAATCCGAATGTCATCGCAGTCGCTTCGAGATCGTTGTCGATCGTCTTGGGAACACCGATGCAATTGATGCCTGCTTCTTGCAACTGAAGCGCTGTGATCATCGAGCCGTCTCCACCGATAATGATCAGTGATTGAATGCCGAGTTTGCTCAAGATCTCGCGAGCTTTTGCGATCACTTCAGCGGGAACGAGCGCGCGGTCGCCGGCCCCGACCTTGGCGACAAAATGTCCGCGATTGGTTGTGCCGATGATCGTGCCGCCCAACGCCATGATTCCATCGGTGCTTTTCCGATCCAGGACGACGTGATCGCCCGGTGGAAGAAGACCCTCAAAGCCATCGCGAAAGCCGATTACTTCCCAGCCCAGTTTTTCGGCGGCGAGAACTACTCCGCGCAGGACGGCATTAAGTCCGGGACAATCGCCACCACTGGTCAGAACACCGATCCGTGGTTTCATTTCCTGGCCAGGCGACTAAAGCACTTTTTTTGGATCGGCCAGGCGTCCCGCGGCAGCCCATTGGTCATAGAGTTGCCAGCCGTGTTCGACGAGTCCAGCGCCTTCGCCAAATCGATTCGCGCTGCCGAGAAGCACGACCAGCAAATGGCGGGGATACACCGCCGTCATCGCGCCTTCTTTCACGACTTCCGATTCGCGATTTGCAGAGAGAACCAGACAGTCTCCGGCGCGAGCGGTCCGACCGGTTTTCACTCCATCGATACCTTGTTTTCCGAGAAGCTCGTTCGTGTTTCGCAAAAGATAACCTAGCTTGCGTTTGCCGCGTTGAATGGAAATTTGCCGCTCCTTTTGCGAGACATAAAACCGGAAACTCGCCTTATTCATGGCATAGCGGGTCAACCGGGCCATGTCCTCCGCCGTGGAGTAAGGCAATGGCCGCACATTGTCATCGATACCGTGCGGATTTACGAAACGGGTTCGTTCCATCTTCAATTGCGCGGCCAGCGCATTCATCTGACTGACAAAAGCGGTGACCGACGTACCTTTCGAGCCGGAAGCGGCGGGCTCGAGATTGGAACCAACATAATCGGCCAAAGTGTAGGCCGCGATATTGTCCGATTGGACTAGCGCGGCATAAAGTAGATCGCGAAGCGCGACGGCATCGCCGGGCTGAAACCCGATATTATTTTCGCCAGTGCCGACGAAGGCATCGGGCGAGAGCGTGACGATTTGGTTGAGATTGCCGGCCTTGTGTTCCGCCCAATCCAGCACCACCACGGCGGTAGCGATTTTTGTCAGGCTGCCAACCTGATGTTTTTTTTTCGCTTCCTGCGCCTGCAAAACATAGCCCGTTTGTGAATCGACGATTATGAATGCTTGCGCGGCTGCGGCCTGGCGAGGGGTATTCGCAAGCAGGCTCAGCGCGACAAAGGCGATGGAAAATCGGCGGCAAGAAATCACAGGCGCTAAATGGCAGCACGTTAATCGGTGCATGTCGATTGGCAACAGCGAATCAGTTGTTCGACATTTCGCACCAGGGCGCTGAAATTATTGCAACGCGAGCGACGAGCGAGCGCCGTAGCGATTCGGATTTGTGCTCAGCGTCAGATAAATGCGCTCCGCTGCATTACGAAGATCGAAGTGGGTTGCTTTTCCCAGGCCGCTTGCCCGCAACGTCCCGAATTTGCCCTGAACGCCACTGCCGCCGGCCATGTCGAATTCGTACACAACCAAGCCTCTTTCCACATCCCTAATATTGACATGAAGCGCGAGAAATGAGCGGCCTATGCCGAGAGGGCCAAACAGGAGGCGGCCGAAGGGGCTGCCGCCGTTGACGACGGTAAAGTGGCCCGTGATCAGCCACCCGACCCTCGGCCTCTCGGTGTCCTTGAGAATTCGCGCGGGAGCAATTTTTTCCAGCTCCTCTTTCAAATCCTCGGCCAATTCAACAGGAGTAAGCGCTTTGCGAATCGGCATTTCGCCGCTTGAAGCTGCCTCATCGCCTTTGAAAACGGCGCTGTCGATGCAGAACGGGCGAATGTAGATAGCACTGGGGTTGCTGGCACCGACGCCACAATTTGTGGTCACGTGCACGCCTCTCGAGCCAAAATCTTTAGCGTCGGTCGCGGCCAAGGCCAGTCCGCCGGGCGTAGACACTTCTGTCCTGGTAACAGTCATGTTCGCGCAGGAGCAAAGAAAGACGCTAAAAACGGTGACGATCAAAAGTTTCATAATTCATGTAGTCCGACCAGGGCTGACCGTCGACCGCCCGTTTCCGAGGCGAGAGACGAATCGCTTCCGTTCTCTGATGCAACTCTCATGCCGTTCCAGCTAGAAAAACATCGCGGACAAGAAAAGCCGGCCGCTCAACTCAGCTTGCGAGGCGATCGCGCCCGAGCCACCAACACACGCATGACAAAATAAACCGCGACCGCTGATGGCAGGGCTAGAAAGAGCGAGCCGACCAGGGCGGGCCAAACCACGCGGGTAAATAGGTGCCAGCTCAAGTAATCATGAAACCCGACGAAATGAACTCGGTTGGGCGTGGCGCGATGCAAGGTCCAGCAGCCAAGTTTGTATTCGGCCAAGTAGATGGCAGGCATCGCGAAAAGCGCGACATCGTGCACCGTCACCGCGACCGCCGCCGCGATCTTGTTGCAGCGACAAATCCACGCCACACCGATGGACAACAATGTTTTAAGACTATAGAGCGGCGTGAAGCCGAAAAAAATTCCGATGGCCGAACCAAGTGCGATCGAGTGCGGTGTGTCACCGATCGCCATCAGCGTCATGTGGTGTTCGGTCAGCCAGTGTTTAAGACGTGCCAGCGGATTGGGTAATCTCGGCCCGTAGCTTTTTTTTGCTGCTGGCGATAGTCCCTCCATCCTGGAACGTAGTCTAAAATAACTCGGGTGTCTGCGGCAGTAGTGCGACGTATTGTCCGAGGGCCGCGCGCAAACGCGCTGCCGCACGCGGCGCATAGTCGAGATTATTATTGTTGAACACAACGTGAACCTCGCCTGCGTCCGCAGCGAGCCGCTTGCTCCGTTTCGCAACTTCGGCAATTTCGGCATCGTTGTAATCATAATTGAAACGCGCCGCCACTGTTTTTCCCTTCAGATAAGCCTCGGCATTGCGTCCGTGCAGACGCAAATACGCCAGCTGCGAATTGGTGATTTCATTCAAATCCGACGGCATAATTGTGAAATGCTCCGCCGCCGGAGCGTCGATATTCACGAAAATGGCATGGTGACGCCGCAGAAAATCGATTGTCGATCTTAGCTGTTCGCCGACGGTCCAGTTACGATTTCTAAACTCAATCGCAAGCTGATAATCGCGCACCAGCTCGATCAAACGCTCAAGCTCGCTCAGCTCGTGTTTTCGCGGAGAAAACGCCGGCGAGAGCTGCAAGAGCAGCACTCCCAATTTCCCAGCGCCTTGCAAGATCGACATGGCACGCAGCAATATCTCGACCAGCGCTTCTTCCAGTGCGGGCGTCAGTTTTACTTTCCCTTTCACATCTATTTCGACGTGTCGCTGAAGTTCCGGCGGCAATAGTTTCACTGGTGTGGAGTGACGTGAAAGAAGCCGATGCAATTTCACGTCGAAGATGAATGCGTCCGGCGTATTCTTGCACCAACGATCAACCATCCGCGCGTCGGGGACCGAATAAAACGTTGAGTTCACTTCGACCATTTTGAAGTGTTGCGCGTACCACGCCAGGCGCTCGGAAGGCCGCATCCCCTTCGGATACCAGCGTTCGACGAAGCCGGGATCGGACCAGCTCGCCGTCCCGACGAGGATTCTTCGCGGGCGTGATTGACGCAAACCCCTTGCGGTCACGAGAAACAGAAAACGCGAGACCCGTCGAAAGCAAACTAGCGGATCGAAAATCTCTTTTTGAATTTGATTCCAACGATTAGATCGACATAATTATGACGCGGGGTGGAGCAGCCTGGTAGCTCGTCAGGCTCATAACCTGAAGGTCGCGAGTTCAAATCTCGCCCCCGCAACCAAATCTCCTGGCACGTTCGCCTGTTTTTCGACAAAGAAGCGCTTGCCGCAGCAAATAGCGTGGGCAAGATATAGGCCGCTCGACTCGGGCGCTCAAAAAATGATCCAGCGTAGCTCAGTGGTAGAGCGGTCGGCTGTTAACCGATTGGTCGTAGGTTCGAATCCTACCGCTGGAGCCAAAAATTAAGCCGCTCATAGTGAGCAGCTTCTCCGGCTGGCAGGACCTGAAAGCCGGAGCATTACCAAAACCGGAATTGTCGGGAATTCGATCAAAACTGCCCAAATTAGGGTGCCACCGCGTCTTTTGCTTCCGTGAACAGCGATGATCGAATTTGGTGTGCGCGATAGAATCTTTGCGGAGACTTGGGAGCAGGTGAAGACCGCTTATGCCGCTGGCGCGGGTTTAGGAGCGATTGATGCGATGGGAATGCAAAGCCTGTCGGTGTACCTGAAACCTAATAAATCGTGATTTCAATCTGTCGGTTCTGTCTGAAGCAAGCAACGCTCCGAAACTCGCACATCATTTCAAAATTCGCTGCCGCGCAACCGGCACGCGCTGCCAATGCGCTCCTTCTCGCGCAGCAAACTTACGGACTTGCGTGAAACAAGGTGGCCCCGCCACTGATGACGACTCTATTTCCAACGATCTCGCCGTTCACTGTTCCACCACTGATTTTCACGTTTCGATAATTGGCCAGCAGAATTCCCTGAAAGGCCGCGGAGCCGCTGATGGCAGCGGCGCTGCTGCTACCACGAACGTTAAAGATAACGTTAGATGCCGTTATGCCCGACAAAACGATTCTCGCCGACCCCGACAAAGAAAAGGCCCGCGAAATGTTGAAAACAAAAGTCGTGGCGGGGCTTGTGCCCACGAGAGTGAACGTGCCACCGGTGAGAACAAAGTCTCGTAAACGCAACACAACGTGTCCGGTGCCGGTGATCGTCATGTCTGAGCCCGTATTAATTGTCGAAGGGTAACCAAAAGTTGCAGGTTGCGCCCACAATTGGTCCGATTCCATGTAGGCTTCGTTGGAACTATTCAGGAGAATAGCATCGCCAGCGGCATCGTGATGTTTGACGCCCGTCACTTTTGCCTTGCCCGAGATCTTGAGAATCCCCGTAGTGCGATAATAAAGATCTCCATCAATCGTCGCGGTATTGCTGAGGTTGATGTTACCCGTCCCCCACACGCCCACGTCGCCGTTGACGTAGGAACTGCCTGATTGAGCGTAGACGACGGTGCTGGCCGGGACACCGGCGCCCTGGCTAAACACAGTCCATCTTTGCCAATCGAGCGCCGTAGTGGTTCCAAACTGGTCGGCAAGCGAAGTCAAAACGCCAACAAAAAGCAGCGTCAGTGCGACAAGCAAGACTCCGCCCCGGGGGCGAGAAATAAAGGCGACTTTCACGTCAAGCCGCGAGTCTGCTATTCTCCGGCACGATAGTCAAGCCCCAAAAATCAGGCCGCGGAAGGTGATAGCGGTTTCCTCTTTGCTTTCCCCAAGCGACTTTGTGACCTTCCTCGCAGAAACAAACCAGTTTGAAACCTCCGCACCTACGTCGACAATCGACCGCTCAGAGAACTGGTGCGATCGTTGGGCTCACGTTACTCGCCCCGGCGCTGGGCGGTTCGACAGAACTCTGGGCGCAAGGCCTGTTGATAATAGCTACCGGTGCGCTGCTGGTTTTATCGCCGCCGCGCAGATCGCTCGGGTGGCTGCCAAACATTTGCTTTTGCGCGCTACTTCTGATTGCCCTGGCTGCATTCTTGCCAGCTCAATGGTTTGCCGCAGATGAAACACGCGCCGCGTTGAGAAATTTTGCAATTCCATTGTCAGGGACGCGCACCCCGCAGCCGTGGCTTACGCTCGAATCTGCGGTATTAATGCTTCTCGGTCTGGCCTGGACATACCTTTTACTGGCGCA
>QHRC01000274.1:596-4940 GCA_003219995.1 Verrucomicrobiota bacterium | reverse complement strand
ACCGGACGGAAAGCATTCGGCAGCCTTTCGCCCGTGTGGACGCGGCTCGGCGGACATGCCATGGACACAAGCGATCCAAAGGCGCCGAAGATTGTTCACTTCTTTCTGCCGCGCAACGCGAAAGGTTACACGATCAAGGAGACGTGGGACGTGATGGGGATGCGCGCAACGCGCAGCGACGACACGGTGCTCGAAGGCGCGTTTGTGCCCGATAAGTACATCGCGCGCGTGGTTCCAGCGGGCGCGGCGGGCGCCGACATGTTCGTCCTGGGGTTTTTCACATGGGCACTCGTCAACTTTGCGAACATCTACTACGCGATTGGATTGCGGGTTGCGGACCCGCGAGGTGCTAATCGAGCAGTTGAAGACGAAAACGTCCATTGCGCTAACGCGACCGATGATCTACCACCCGGAGGTGCAGCACGGTGTCGCCGAGCTCACGATGGAGCTCGAGACGATGGGGCCGCACGTTGAAGCGATCGCCAGCGATTGGTCCGAAGGCCGGATCGGACCGGACTGGTTGGCGCGACTCTTTGCCGTCAAGCATCGGACCGTGGAAGCGGCGTTCCGGATCGTCGATCGGGCGCTCGATCTTTCGGGCGGCTTCGGCATGTTCAAGAAGAGCGAGCTCGAGCGGCTATTCCGGGATTGCCGCGCCGGCAGGTTCCATCCGGCGAACCCGCTGCTCACGCGCGAACTCGTCGGTAAGATTTCGCTTGGGATTAGCCCGGACGAGCAGCCTCGGTGGGGATAACTCGTTGATCAATTGGGTGGTTGGATAATTGGGTCATCTGGTAATTGAATGAGGAATAGCCCCCTCTCAGGGTTGCCCTTAATTCCTTGATGGGATTTTCGCTGAGCATGATATTACTCATGACGAAAATACGCGCGTCCTATGGCTGGCTCGGTCGTTTCGGTTAGGTCAGCGCGATGGCTTGAAAGGAGCTGACGACGTCGTCGGGACCTTTCGAGGTGAAAAAGGATTCGTAAAACCCCGGACCGAGGTCCCAGTAATCGCCCTTATAATATTCATCGCGATAAAATCGCCAGACGCCGCTGACGACGATGAGCGAGCTGATGCGATCGTTCCAGAAATCGCCGATGTAATTAAAACTCAAGTTGGTGCGCGCGTACGCTCCCTTGAAACCGGTGTGATCATAAACCACCAGTTCGGGCAGCCGTATGACTTCGGTCACCAACGGCACCTGCACTTTGCCGGCGGCGGACGCGTGATAGCTGAGCGGGCCGAGTTTCCATTTCGTGTCGATGACGCAGCCGTTATCCGGCGACAGTTCGGTTTTCGGTATTTGTCTCATAAGCGGCGATTTTTTCTGATTTGAGCAAACGGCGGGGAAACTGTCGAGCAGAGAGATTTGATCGACATCGTTTTCTTTTGGAGCGGCGGTCTATGACTGCCGTTTGGTTTAGATTTAACGCTCATAGAGCACGCCACAAGTCAGATCAAATGTTCGCTCCGGTCCGAGCGGAGGCGAATCGTCTTGCTCTGCAAATTGTGGGTGGCGCGAATGAAACGCACGGTTTTACTTTTCGCCCGCATCAAGAGCGAATGGGTGATGGCGGAAGTGCCTTTCGATTTTACGCCGCGCAAAAGCGCGCTGTCGCTGATACCAGTCGCGCAAAAGACGATGTTTTTCCCGTTCGCCAGATCATCGGCAAAAAAGACGCGCTCTAAATCTTTTTTGCCGCCGTCGTCGATTAGCTTTCTCATCGCGCGGCCACATTTTGCATTGCATCTCGCCGCCGAGCGATTTGATCCCAGCCGCGGCCAGAACTGCTTCGGGCGAACCGCCGATGCCCATGTAAAGATCGATACCGCTCTCAGGCAGCGACGGCGCCATGGCCGCGGCGATGTCGCCATCCCCAATCATCCGCAATGACGCGCCGCATTCGCGGATCTGCTCGACAATTTCCTTGTGGCGTGGGCGGTCGAGCATCATTACCGCGACGTCCTGCACGCGTTTGTCCACCGCGCGCGCGACAATGGCCAGCGTTTCCGCGATCGGCATGTCGATCTTGAGCGAGTCACCACGCTTCTTCATGTAGTCGATCACGCGCGGGCCGTAAGCGAGCTTCGACATGTAAAATGACGGCACGTCGCGCAGCGCCACTTTCACTCCCTCCTCCGGGCTCGCCGCCGCGATACAACTGATCGAATTCGGCGCGCCCTTTGAAATGTTGGTCGTGCCATCGATTGGGTCGATCGCAATGTCGAATTGCGGCGAACCTGGCAGCCAGGTGCCCAGTTGTTCGCCTTTGAAAATTCCGGGCGCGTCGTCCTTGATTCCTTCGCCGATGACGACCTCGCCGCAGATGTTCATCAAATCGAACATGCCGCGCATCGCATCGCATGCGGCGGCGTCCGCCCTTTCCTTGTCGCCGCGGCCGAGCCAGCGCAACGAATTAAGCGCCGCTGCTTCCGTTGCGCGCACAAAATCGAACTCAATAATGCGCTCGATGTCCTGATAATTCTGTTTCGGCAGTCGGAGAGCCACGGAGCGATAAGATTCACGCAGTCCGGAGGGATGACAAGCGTTGTAGCTGCCGTTGTCCTCAGCGGCGGATCGCAAACCGTAGCCGATTCTGCCGCCAGAGAGAGCGGCAGCTACAACGGACTCGGCTTTTTATCCCGCGGCGAGTAGATGTCGATATTCGGGTGGCACGGGAGGACGACATTCCCGCGATTGAAAAACTGATTCCAACTTCCGTGCGCGGATTACAGGCCGCCTATTATTCCGCCGCGCAAATGGAAGCGGCGATCGGTTCGGCCTTTGGAGTGGATCGACAATTGATCCTTGATCGAACCTATTTTGTCGTTGAGGACGGCGGCGACATCATTGGCTGCGGCGGCTGGAGCAAACGCAAAACGCTTTTCGGCGGCGATCAGCAGACGAATCGCGATGACACCGAGCTTAATCCAAGTACGGATTCGGCGCGCATCCGTGCGTTTTTCATCCATCCGGCTTGGGCGCGTCGAGGAATCGGCCGGCGAATTTTGGATGAATGCGAACAGATGATTCGCGCTGCCGGATTCAAATCGGTCGAACTTGCCGCGACCTTGTCGGGCGTCGCGTTTTACGCCGCCTGCGGTTATGTTTCCGGTGAACGATTAGACATCCCGTTGCCGAACGGTCTGAGTTTAGAGATCGTGCGAATGAAAAAAGAGCTTCATTAGCCAGCCGATCTTATTTGGGCACCGACGATGCGGCGCCCTCCATTTCCCCTGCGCCATGGCTATGCCGTGACGGCCGGACGCGCAGAAAAAACTCAAGCGCGTAGCCCAGTCCATCGCCGTAATAACGATTTAGCCGATCGGGAAATTCGTTGATTGTAAACTGCGCGCCGAGTCCAACATCGACCTCGCGTCCGTGAGTCAAATCGCGTACGTATCCGATGGTCGCGGCGTTAATCGGAAAGATTCTAGCAAGATCGACATCGTCCAGCACGAGCTCATGTCCGGATTTTTCTACGCGCTCCCAACGCGCGTAAACCGTGTCGTGCCCGCGCTGAAAATTCGTTTCCAGCAAAAACGACTGCGTTGTTTCACCAGAATCATTGTTTTGTCCCCAGACAAAACTGTTCGACCAATTAGAATCCTGACCAAGTGGCAGATTGTAAATCGCTGACGCGGTCGTGCGATGCCGTTTCACCTCGGGCTCGAGTGCTTCGATTCTGCGTCGGGTTCCAGGAAAGGCGGCCGCTAAATGAGTCGAAGCGCGGCCGATCGAAGTCGTGGCGGTTTTCGTCCGGCTCACGGCCGGTAAACGAGCTCCCTTCGATTTTTACGTTGCGCCATTGCACGCCCGCCGTCGCGACGCCGAACGTGACGTGCGTTGAATCCTGCCAGTGATGCCCTAGGGGCGCGTCGGGATCATCCATGGCCGAAAGTCGATGCATGAAAGTGGGCGGTCCCAGCGCCGGTTCGCCCGGATAACCAAAATAAAAATACGTGCTCAGATCGACATCGAACTTTTGCGAATATGAAATGGAAAGTTCGTCGAATAGATCGTGCGGATGTTGTCGATCGTGCAGCGGTTGGTCGTGCCACGACTCGCCGCTTTGAAACAAAAGGGGATAACCGCGGCCACCTTCGGTGAGTGGATCGAGACTCATCATCAATCGCCCACCAAGCTGCATATTTTCATTTATCGGATGCGAATACATCGCCATGATCCAGTTTGGCGCATCGATCCGATCGTCGCCGCGTCGCGTGCTTACGTTGGTGTAACGCGGGAAAATCGCGCCATGCAACATGAGCATGTCCTCGCCGAACATGAACATGCGCCCGTACATCGGCGTCGAATTGGGCACCCAGCTTGTTCCGGA
>QHRC01000274.1:0-544 GCA_003219995.1 Verrucomicrobiota bacterium | reverse complement strand
CGATTGCATCGACATGTGCATCTCGTGCCCACCATGCATTCCTTGGTCATGCTCGGGATCGTCGTGTTTCATTGCGGCGTGCATCGAGTGATTGTCGATCTTCGCGTGTGGTTTCGGACTTTCTTCTTTCAGCGGCACGAGTTTCATGCCGCATTTTGGGCAATTGCCGGGATGGTCCATCACGATCTCGGGATGCATCACGCAGGTGTACCTTTGCGCTGGGGCCGGGGGCGTGGGCGAAGGATTCGCCATTGCATTTATCGCCGCGCAAGTCATTGCGACGGCAATCAGAATTAAAATTTGTTTGTGCATGATGATCTTGAAATTGAAATGAAAGAAATGCGCGAGCGCGCGGCCCAAAGGAGCGCGACAAGCATGGTGTAGAGGCGGCAGTCTCAGCCGCAGTGAGTTTGCGCGTGAAGACACGCGCCCCTACAGCTAGGCGAGAAATGGCGGAGCGTGTGCGAGGATGCTCCGCTGCAAAATTAATTCAGCGAAGCTTCGGGCGCCGGGCGGTCCGGTGTCGAGCAACAGCGGTAATGAT
>QHRC01000273.1 GCA_003219995.1 Verrucomicrobiota bacterium | reverse complement strand
CAATTGCTCGAGCGCGGCGGCAACTTCCGCCGCGGTCGTGCGAGCAAACTCGTTAGGCGAGAATTCGTCCTCCGCGCCGGCGCGGCGCAGAAGATCGACAATCTCTTTCGCGGAAAGCGGCCTGGGCGCGCTGAAGAGAAGCGCCTCGATGACTCTCGCCAGCGTCATAACAATACAACGCCTGTCATCCTGAGCGGAGCGAAGGACCTCACACAGACTCCTGTGGCACCCGCTGGGCCGTGAGCGTTCCAAGCTCCGACTGTGAGGTCCCTCACTCCGTTCGGGATGACAGCGTGGTGGTGCATCGGATTAGTTTGCTCCAATCGCGCTTTGAATTGCGTCCGCGATTCGGTTGGCCTGCTTGTCGATCTTATCCAATTCGCGGCCTTCGATGAGCAGACGAATCTTCGGCTCGGTCCCGGAATAACGGAGGAGGACGCGGCCTTTGATCTCGCAGTTTTACGACTTCGCGCAGTTCTTCGATCGGCGGCTTTGACTTCACTTTGAGATTGCGCTGGGCCTGCGGATATTTTTTCAGGCAGGTTTTCAATTTGCTTAACGGTTCCCCGGTGGCATGCATGATCCGCAAAATTTGGAGCGCGCTGATGATGCCGTCGCCGGTCGTGGTGAAATCGCGAAAGATAATGTGGCCGCTTTGCTCGCCGCCGAGATTGAAATTGCGGGCCACCATTTCTTCGATCACGTAACGATCCCCCACCTTCGTGCGCACCATTTTGCCCCCGTGCGCGGCGAGTGTCTCGTCAAGGCCGAAATTACTCATCACCGTGGAGACCAGCGTGTTGTCACGCAGTTGGCCGGCGCTCAAGAGATCGACCGCCGCGATGGCGAGAAGTTCGTCTCCATCGACAATCTCGCCTTTCTCGTCGCAGAGAAGGACGCGAACGGCGTCGCCGTCGTGCGTGATGTCAACATGCGCTCCGCTCTCTTTGACGATGCGCTGGATTTCCCGCGGATGCATGCTGCCGCATTGCGCGTTGATGTTCATGCCGTTCGGCTCGTTGTGCGCGACGATGACTTCCGCGCCGAGCTCGCGCAAAATGCACGGGGTCGATTTGTAAGCGGCGCCATTGGCAACATCGACCGCGATGCGTATTTGTTCGAGAGACATGTCGCGGGGGAAACTTCTCTTGGCGAATTCAACGTAGCGGCCGAGCGCGTCGTCGATGCGCGCCGCCCGCCCAATTTTTCCCGCGGTCGGCCGGATGGAATCGACTTCGCCGCTAAAAACGAGCTGCTCGATTTTCTCTTCGATCCGGTCGTCTAATTTGTAGCCGTCGTGCCGGAAAAATTTGATGCCGTTGTCTTCGTAAGAATTGTGCGAAGCGGAAAGAACGATGCCGGCATCGGCGCGCAGGGACCGCGTGATGTAGGCGACGCCGGGCGTGGGCAGCGGACCGATGATAAGAACATCGACACCGAGCGATGTGATCCCTGCGACGAGCGCATTCTCCAGCATGTAACCGGAAAGGCGCGTGTCTTTGCCAAGCACAATTTTCGGGCGCGCGCCTTCCGGAATGGTGCGCGGATTCAGTTGCGTGAAAACATGGGCGGCGGCGCGGCCCAGTTTCAGCGCGGTCTCAGCCGTGACCGGCTCGACATTGGCGACGCCGCGGACGCCGTCAGTGCCGAAGATTCTTTTGGCCTGCGTCACGTGATAATGGAAACGCTTGGAGGCGATCCGTAAACGGGAAACTTTGCGTGGAATTGTCGATCTTTGCTGTAGCCGGCATCGGTGATGCCGGTTGGCCGGGGTCACCAAGTCCGGCTACAACGCGAGCGTGATTTTGTACCAATGGCAGGCGAAAGCTACGCCGTCTTTTCGCTCGCGGCGTCGGCTCCA
>QHRC01000116.1:12459-16040 GCA_003219995.1 Verrucomicrobiota bacterium | reverse complement strand
GACTAGCCCTTCGTACCAACTTTTCGGAAACGTGTAGCCATCGATCATGCCGGCCGTTCCGCCGACGCCGCTATCCGCAAATCGGTCGCGGGAGCAGGCCACCAGCATTCGCGCCGCCTCCGCGAAATCGCGTTCCATCAAGCTGAGCCGGATCCCGACGTTTGCCACTGCGCCGCCTGGATCAAAATCGCGCGGGACCGCGCGCACCACCGCGCGCAATGGAGCGGTGTCGCCGCTTCTTTTCAGATCGATTGAGGCGCGCTCGATTGAAAAAAAGTGTGCGCTGGGATTAACCAATAGTGCGTTGTCGATCGCATGCTGCGCTTCGGGATATCGGCGCATCGCGATAAATGTTTCCGCCAGATTCGATATCACGGAAAAATTTCGTGGATCCAGGTAACGCGCCTTTTCAAAATTGGCAATCGCCTCGTTCCAGCGTCCTGACCGTCGATCAACTGCACCTTCCGCATCCCACACCTCCGCGTCGTTAGGAGTCGCCTGTTGCGCAACTTTGATCTCGCTTCGTGCCCGTTTGTAATCGCGATGGCCAAGGTAATAGAAGAATGCCAGCGCGAGGTGCGCATCACCTAGATCGGGTTGCAAGCGCAGCGCCACATCGGCCGCCGCTTTGGCATTGTTCAAACGCGCGCGATTGCGGTCGTGACCAAACCAATACAGCTCGGCGTTCACTCGCGAACCCAAGCAATAGGCCAGCGCAAACTGCGGATCGCGCGCAACCGCTTGATCGATCAGGCGCAGCGCTTTTTTTCCATTTTCCAACGGATCCCCCACCCCGCTCCAACGAAACAAGTCACGTGCGCGCAGAAAAAGTTCATAGGCGGCAAGGTCGTCCGTCGGATGAATTTGCATGCTGGCCCGTTCGCGCGCCGAAAGATTTGCGCGGAGGGCGGAAGCAATTCGTTCTGCTAATTCGCTTTGCAGAGCTAAAAGGTCTGTCATCTCGCGATCGAAGCTGTCGCTCCAAACGTGCGCGTCGGTCCGGGCGTTGATCAATTGGGTATTGACTCGCACGCGGTTGCCAGCCCGGCGCACCGTGCCTTCGAGAATGTGCGCGACACCGAGCGCCGCACCGATCTCACGCAAGTTGCGCGCGCCTGTTCCGTATTGGCGAACCGAGGTCCGGCTAATTACTTTGAGATCCGCCACTTTGGATAAGTTCGAAAGAATATCGTCCTGGATGCCGTCGGCGAAGTAAGTGTTCTGCTGGTCGTCGCTCAGATTTTCAAAGGGCAGCACGGCGATGCTTTTTTCGGGCACTGCCGAAGGTCCCGTTTGTTGGGGAAGAATGTCGTCCGTCCGCTTAATGCCTTCAGGCGTGATGTCGAAAGCCCAGGAAAGAATCAACGCAACCGGAAAGCCGAGGATAAGGAGCACGATCACCAATCGCACCGCCCAATTTGGTATTTCGAAAAACGGAAAAACCTGCGTCGCGATCTGGGCGAGCAGCCAGGCTGCGACGGCGTAAGCCACCACCACGCGGTAGACCTTGCGGCGCTTCAACTCGGAGAAAAAATTTCTCGGATTCATCGCTTCTTCCAGTGGAGGTAAATCGCGGCGCCAGGGACTCAAGTCAATGCGTGATGCTGCTTAGTTCTCTGTATTTGCTCACGCTTCTGTTCCGTGAAATAGGAAGCGCAACATGTCGATCCCCGGAAAATACTCCGCCAAATCGCGCGAGACTTCGGCGTTGATTGCCGGCATCGCGGCATTCACTACCTGGGGATTGATTCCGGTCTATTGGAAGCTGCTCAAAGCAGTTCCGGCGAGCGAAATTCTCGCGCATCGATTTCTTTGGACGACAATTTTCTTGTCGATCTTGCTTGGCTGGCAAGGACGCTGGACGGAAGTGAAAGCAACTGTGCGATCGCGACGCGCCACGCTCTATTGCCTGGCCAGTGGTTCACTTATCGGGATCAACTGGTTTTTGTTTATTTGGGCGGTCAATATTGGCCGTGTCATCGAAACGAGCCTCGGTTATTTCATGACGCCGCTCGTGAGCGTTCTTTTCGGCGCCATCTTTTTGCGCGAACGCCTCACCCTTTGGCAGTCCGTTTCTGTTTCGCTTGGAACCGTTGCCGTGCTGAATCTCACGTTCGGTTACGGACGATTTCCGTGGGTGGCAGTGTTACTCTGCATGACTTTTGGTCTCTATGGATTGCTGCGAAAGAAATCAGCCACCGCTGCGATTCCCGGCCTGTTTCTCGAAACAACGTTTCTCGTTCCGCTGGCAATTGCCTACCTTATTTATTTGCGAATTGATGGCGGACTGTTTTTCGGTCGCGCTGGTTGGTTGTTGTCGATCTTGCTCGTCAGCACCGGAATCGTCACCGCCGTGCCGCTTTTTTGGTTCGGATATGCGGCGCGTAATTTGCGCCTGACGACTTTGGGTTTCCTCCAGTATCTCACACCGATCGGCTCATTTTTTCTTGGCGTTTTTCTTTATCGCGAACCATTCACGCGCGGTCACCTCATCACCTTTAGTTTGATTTGGGTCGCGCTCGCCATCTTCACCGCCGATGCGCTGCTGCGCTGGCGGTCAATGCGCCTGCGCGAAGCCGCAATGCCGCTGGCGCGGCCGGTGTAAGTAGGGGCGATTGGCCTCAATCGCCCGCGGGCCGTTCCGGTGAACCGCCCCTACCTGATATTCGCGATAAGATGTCGATCTTCGATTTCTGGAGGGAAAAGCGGCTGGCTTCCCATAAGACAACAGCATCGTCCCCCACAGATTGAAATGCGCGTTCGACCCGTTAACTTACGAGACCGACAATGAACAAGGACAACTTCGATTACGCAATCGAGAATACGCAGGTGATTCTGGCGCCGCAGAGTCAGATCGCCACCTTTGGCAGCACTAGTTTTCACTTTTATCTCGTCTCGGAATTGATGGACCGCGTGAACGAAGTGCGCGTGCGGGACGGAAAAATTCACGCCGACCGGCCGCAAATTCTGACACCAGAACATTTCAGCCGTCTATTGCTCGAGGGATTCGGCGACAAAGCGCAGCGCTATGTCGATCAACTGCGCGAGCAGGCGCGCAACTTTGCCGTGCTCCGTTACGGTTTTCAATTTCGCAAGACCGACGTGAGCGAGCGCACGTTTCGCGATCCGCTCGACGCCGTCATCGCGCGCACAAAATCACAAGTCGAAGACACGCAGGAACCGCTCAGCGCCGTCATCCAAGGCGTCGATGATGCCTGGGAAGTTTGCCTGCTCAAATTCACCATCGATATGATCGAGCGCTCCTCCGGCGGAAACATCGGCGATTTTCGCAAGCGCGGATTAATTTAGGAAAACTGTCATGCTGAGCGAAGTCGAAGCATCTCTCACTTTCAGAATCGAGGACGCAATCGACCTTAAGAGAGATTCTTCGACTCCGCTTCGCTGCGCTCAGAATGACAAGGAGATCGAGACCGCCGATGATCTCATCGGTGGCGTAACCCTGATGTTCTGGTCGCGCGCCAGGAACTGAGACGCGCGCGAACGCGGGCGAACCGGCAATCGAGAATTCCTTGAGTGGTGTGAATGGCTGGCCGACAGAATCTCTGAGCGTCGCGAGCGTC
>QHRC01000116.1:0-12328 GCA_003219995.1 Verrucomicrobiota bacterium | reverse complement strand
AGGGGGCGATTGACCCCAATCGCCCTTGGGCTTCATCTAAAAGGGCAGGCGGAGCGCCTGCCCTCTCAAACTTTCGGCTTTTGTCGTTTCGCTAGTCTTGTCATCCTGCGCGTTCGCATTTGAAAAATTACCTCAATCTCAATATCAACCTGCTTTACTGGGTATTTGTCGCGCCGTTCACCGGGCGGTTTTTCAAAATCTCGCCGATTTTTCGGCAAATGGTGTTCATCGGGGTGCGGGCGACGCCGATGGTTGCGCTGACAGCGTTCAGCATAGGCGTAACACTCGCCATGCAAGCGGCGCATTCGCTACAACAACTCGGAGCGGAGATGTACGTGCCAGATCTTGTCATGGTGACACTGTTGCGCGAAATGGGGCCCGTTTTGATCGCCGTAATTGTGATCGGCCGCAGCGGCTCGGCCGTCGCGGCCGAGTTGGGCACAATGAAAGTTTCCGAGGAGATCGAGGCGCTCGAAGTCATGGCGATCAACCCGGTCGAATATCTGGTCGTGCCGCGCTTCCTCGCCATGCTCATCATGTTGCCGGCACTGACGATCATGGGAAATTACATCGGCGTACTCGGCGGCTGGGCTGTTTGCCGTTTCGCACTCAATTTCAACACCGCCGGTTATATCCTGCGCGCGTTGCAAAGCGCCGACACTTGGGATCTGTATTCGGGCATGATTAAGAGCGGCGTCTTCGCGTGGCTTATCATTACGATCGCCTGCAACGCTGGCCTACGTGTCGAGGGCGGCGCGGAAGGGGTCGGGCAAGCCACCACCGCTTCCGTTGTCCAAGCCCTGCTCGCCATGCTAGTGATGAACGCGGTGCTTACCGGAATCTTTTTCTTCAGCGCATGAACTCTAACGGCGAGCCCATCATCGAAGTTGTCGATCTTGTCCGAAGGTTCGGAGACCGCACGGTAATCAACGATATTTCGTTTAGCATCCATCGCGGGGAGACGCTCGTGATCATGGGCGGGAGCGGTTGCGGCAAGAGTACGTTGCTCCGGCACATCATCGGTTCAATGAAGCCGACCTCCGGCTCCGTAAAAGTTTTTGGCGAAGAAATCACCATGATGAACGAACGTGAGATCGCGCGCGTCCGGCGACGCTTCGGAATGCTCTTTCAATCCGGTGCGCTGCTCGCATCGTTGACGGTCGGTGAAAATGTGGCGCTGCCGCTTTTGCAGCATACCGACCGGTCGCCGGATGAGATTGAAGATATCGTGGAGACGAAACTTCAAATGGTCGGGCTGAGTGGATTTGAAAATCTCAAACCGGCGGAAATCAGCGGTGGAATGAAAAAGCGCGTCGGCCTGGCACGCGCGCTCGCGCTCGATCCGGAATTGCTCTTCAGCGACGAGCCCACCTCCGGACTCGATCCAATCATGACAGCGGTGGTCGATCAACTAACGCTCAAACTGACTCATGGAAGCCACATGACCGCGGTGGTTGTCACGCACGACATGACGAGTGCATTTCGTATTGCCACACGAATGATTATGCTCGGCCACGGCGATATTATCGCGCAAGGTACCCCGGACGAAATCCGCACGAGCTCCAACCCTGAAGTGCAACAATTTATCAATGGCGAAGCTGACGGTCCGATACCCTTGAATCTTTCGCAAGATGAGCACGAACATCATCGGCACGTAAAACCCCGTCCGTTCCTCGCCGCACGCAGCAGATTTCACCATAAGACGCAATGAAACGAAATCTCTCCGATTACATCGTCGCCATTTCAGTCATCGTCTGCAGCATTGTGCTGCTCGGCGCGCTAACCATCGCGCTGTCCGGTTTCCGTTTGAAAAAACCGAAGCGCACATTGCAGATCAATTACGAGGACGTTACTGGGATCAAACTGCATTCCGAAGTGCGCTACGCCGGCGCGCCCGCCGGACGCGTGATCGCGATTCGTCATTTGACTGCGGCCGAGCGCGCCGCGTCGGCCAACAAAAGAGATGCGGTGCGAATAACGATCAATCTTGACGAAAATATTCCGGCGCTGCCTGCCGATGTTGCGGCCACGCTCAGCTCCGACACATTGCTCGCGCCAAAATTTGTCGCGCTTTCAGCCGGGACGCCGGGCGGAAAAACGCTGGCGAACAACTCTGCCATCGAAGGCCATCCGGCCTACGGCATCGAGCAAATCACGGCCGCTGCTGGTCCGCTTTTCGAAAACGCGAACAAATTATTGGACAATCTCAATCTTACGGTCACCGATTTAAAAGGAAACCTGGGTGAGTTCATGCCCAAGCTCGGGCCGCTGGCCGATTCGCTAAAAATCGACGTGGACAATTTGCAGAACGTAGTCAAAAGCTTGGAGAGCGTATCCAAGGATGCAGATACGGTTTTGGGGACCGCTAACACCTTCATCAGCACAACGGACCGGCAGCTCCAGCAACAAATGAGAGAGTTGCACGTAATTTTGCTAAACTTGAAAGTGGCTACGACGCACGCGAAAGTGCTCGTTGAATCGCTCGCTGAAAAGCCGAACCGCGTGATTTTCAGTGGCAAACCAGCCAAGCTTACGCCCGAAGCGGAAATCCTCAAAAGTCACGAACCCCTGCCGGGAAAAAAACCGTGACGATTGTAGGGCAAGCGCTTCGCTTGCCATTTGAGAACGGCAGCGCGGCTGCCCTACAGTTTTCGATAGCGCCGCATCAATTTGAAGAAACGGAGTGTGTCGCGCACGGGATGAATGCTGCTGACTTCGTCGGAGTAAACGGTGCTGATCGGGACTGAGTCGATGCGAAACCCTTTGTGGCTGGCGATGATGAGCATTTCGGTCTCATATTCAAAGCGATCGGCGCCGTCGAGCAGGGCCGGGATCAATTGTCGATGGAGCATGCGGAAGCCGCATTGCGTATCGGGAATATCTTGGCGGCAAACGCGGCTGATTTTTTTGCTCATATAACGATTGACGGCGCGCCGGACAAGCGGCATCGACGAAACGTCGTTCATCCTATTACCGAGAATCAATCTCGGTTCCGAGGTTGAACCGGCAGCTGCTACAAAGCGCTCGATCTCTTCGGGCCGGTGCTGACCATCGGCATCGAGAATGAAGACCCAGTCAAATTGTCGATCCAAAAAATGGCGCAATCCGGTTTTGATCGCTTCGCCTTTGCCACGATTCTGCGGGTGAACGATCACTTCCGCGCCTGCTTCACGTGCCAGTTCCGCAGTTTTATCATTCGAGCCGTCATCGACAACGAGCACACTGTCGATCTTGTCCCGCGTTCGGCGCACGACATCGGCGATATGTTTCTCCTCCTCATACGCCGGAATGACGACCGCGATTTTATGTCGATCTTGTGCGCGCGCGCTGGCTTGCTCCATCGTCAGCGGACGACCGGATGAAAGTCGGCCGCGTGATAAGAACTGCGGACGAGCGGACCGGAGGCGACATGCTCGAACCCCTTAGCGCGCGCAATCTCGCCGTAGGCTTCAAATCGCTCCGGCGTGACAAACTCAACGACCGGCAAATGCTTCGGCGTTGGCCGCAAATATTGCCCCATCGTCAAAACCTGACAGCCGACCTCGCGTAAGTCGTCCATGGTTTGAAATAGCTCCGGCTCGGTTTCGCCCAGCCCGAGCATGACGCCGCTTTTGGTGACACCGTTCGGCGACAGTTCTTTCGCGCGCCGCAAGACCTGCAGCGAAGTGCGATATCTCGCTCGCGAACGCACAAATGGTGTAAGCCGTTCAACTGTTTCCATGTTGTGATTGTAAATATCTGGCCCAGCATCGAGCACGATTTGGATGCACCAATCCTGCGCATGAAAATCGGGCACGAGAACTTCGATAATGACCGACGGATCCATTTGGCGGATGGCGGCGATAACGCGCGCAAAATGATTTGCGCCGCCGTCTTTAAGATCGTCGCGCGCTACCGCGGTGATGACAACGTGTTTTAATTTCATCCGGCGCACCGCTTCGGCGACGCGCTGCGGTTCGTCTTCTTCCAGGGCAAAGGGTTTCGCCGTGGTCACCGCGCAAAAACCGCAGGCACGTGTGCAGCGGTCGCCCGCAATCATCATTGTCGCCGTGCCCTGGCTCCAGCATTCCCAACGGTTGGGGCATTGTGCGCTTTCGCAAACGGTATGCAGGCGCAGATCGGAAATGAGCGCCTTGGTAGAAAAGAAAACTGGATTCGAGGGGAGACGCACCTTGATCCAGGGCGGCTTGTGCGCCTGGTGCAGCGCCGGATCAATTTTTGCGCAGGACATGGGAAGAAAGCTAGCGCAAAGTTGAAGCGTTGAAAAGTTGAAGCGTGCTGTAGCGGCGCTCTATGAGCGCCGAAACTAATTGAATCCGGCGGTCATAGACCGCCGCTACAGTTTCGTCCGGCCGGAAAGCGCGGCCGAAAGCGTGAGGTCATCAGCTGATTCCAATGCGCCACCCGCCGGAAGGCCGCGCGCGATGCGTGTCAAAGTCAGCGGTTTATTTCTCAAAAGATCGACAAGGTAGTTTGTAGTTGTCTCGCCTTCGACATCCGCGGCCAGTGCAAAAATGATCTCGGAGAATTTCTCCTTCTCAATCCGATCAAGCAGTTCTTTGATGCGCAAATCGTCCGGTCCGACGTGATCGAGGGGTGAAATGCGCCCGGCTAACGAGTGATAGCGTCCGCGAAAGGCACCCGTTTTTTCCAGCGGAAGAATATCGGTTGACTGCTCGACCACGCAGAGCAAGTCGGTAGAGCGCGATGAATCGGCACAGATCTCGCAGATTTCCGCGGTTGTAAAATATCCGCACAGCTTGCAGGGATGAATCGCCCGACGTGTCTCGTTAATCGCGCGCGCGATTTGCTCCGGTTGATCTCCCCGAGCCTGAATAATCCAAAGTGCGATGCGTTCAGCCGAGCGGGGCCCAATCCCGGGCATCGTCCGCAGTTGCGCAATCAAATCCCGGAGCGCGGCCGGGTATTCGGTTCTTCTCAAAACGCGGGCTGATTAACCGAAAGGCGTTTCGCCCAATTGCAAGGCGAGCGGCTCCAGCCGCCGCAAATACAATTGCAGCGGCGCATCGTTCTCCGCGTCCGGGCCGCGCGCCTTTTGAAATTCGGTGTAGGCTTCGACCCAGCGTTTTTCTCGATAAAGCACGACACCATTCCAAAAAAAGTCGCGCCGCTCGAGATGCTCTGGTTTGGCCTCCGCCGCCAGCCACAGCGGTTCGTAAATCTCTTGTCGCTCCTGGGAATTTACGCCGCTAAGAAAATCGATCGGTCGTGCCACGATTGCCTTGTTCGTAAGCTCGAACGTGCGTGGACCAATCAATATGCGGGACCCATAAAAGCGATTCGCCACGCAGAATCGCCGCGCGAGCTCGACCGGCTCACCGCTGATTAAGAGTTCCGGGCGCTGCCCATCCTTGAGCGGCGCCACAATCATCGCGCCGGAGCTGATGCCGAGATGGACGTCGCAGTTTCCAAAAAGTTCGCCGTTATTCTGCTGATGCGAATCGTGCAACGCCTGCACCAGACCGAGAGTTACGCGCACGGCTTTATCAGCATGACCGGCATTGCCATCGGGAAATCCAAAAATGGCAACAACGCCCTCACCGTCGGCCGCCTCAATATAACCACCGGCTTTGAGAAAGAGTTCAGTGGTGCGACGAATGAACTTCTGCGTCGTCTCGGCAAAAGCGGCAGGATTGGAGTCCTCGGCCAGATCGTATTTATTAGCGATATCGCAGACGACGACGGTAGCTTCGCATGCCCTCGCTTCTGTCTCGAGGGGGAGCTCACCCGTTATCACGCGATCGACTTGCTCCTTCGACAACCTTCCCGAGAAGAACGATTTGGCCAGGCCAGACCGGCTGCGAGTGGTAATCGCGACCGATCGTTCCGCAGCGACGAAGGCAAAGACAGCCGCGAGGATCGAAGGCAGTGGTTGGAAAAACACATCATAAAGCAGGCAAATCCAGAAAAAAACCAGAAGCTCGATTAATAAGGCGAGCACCAGCAATCCCACGCGGTCGCGACGAGAACTTGTTAAAGTGAATCCGACGACACCGAAAGACAGAAGAACAACGAAAAGATACTGCCATTTTTCGCCGACCACCCCCGTCGTCCCGCCATGGTGCGCGATGAAGTCCGCAATTGGCCGCTCCAAACGCACCAAAAGACCGGTCGCGTGAAACACTCCGATGATTGCGGCGACGACGAAACCAATGATCAGCGTTGCGATAAGAGGACGTTTCATCGACAAACTAGGCTTTCTGGACGGAAACAACGGGATAATATGAGTGCACGACAAGTTCGCTCAAGAATTTGTCTGGAGCATCCACCGTCGCGGCATCCAGTAAAAACTTTTTCTGGCCGGTGTTTTTGGAAATGAGGCTTAGCCCAAACTGATAATCCTTGAACAAATGGGCGCACAGATCCGTCATTGTCATCCGCTCCATTTGGGCGCGCTCGATCAAACGCTGGATCGCCGCATCATTGAACACAATTTCGAGTCCATGTTCGCGCTTGAATTTATTGATGCGCATTCGCCTCGAGCGCTTTCGCTTCGTGTTTATGACCTTCGGCCATCAGGCGATCCAGCACCCGTTTTGGCTCGCGCACCAGTTCAACCGAGACGCGTAACTGGCTCAGTCCAGACCCCGCGAGATAATATTTATAGTCGCGAAACAGTTTCTCAAACACGGTGAGTAAGCCCCGCGCGCCGGTCTTTTCCCTGGCCGCTGCTTCCGCCATGGGCCGCAGGGCCTCGTCATCGAAACTGATCTCGATACCATAGGCGCCAAACGCGCGTTCGTATTGTCGGAGGAGACTGCCTTCGGAAAACTTCATGATCTTGTAAAGATCATCGGCGTCGAGATCCTCGCAGACGACACGCACCGGCAACCGTCCGATGAATTCCGGCTCAAATCCGTACTCCACGAAATCCTGCGTGGTGACGTGCTGAAATAATTCGTTGTCCATCACCTGAACAGGCTCGGCGCTAAATCCGATCTGGCCGTGCTGAACGCGCCGCGAAACCTGCTGTTTCAATCGCTCGAACGCGCCGCTCACGACAAAAAGAATATGGCGGGTGTTGATGGTTTCGCGTTTTGCCTTGCCCCGCTTCTGGAATTCGAAGGCGGCCTGCAATTGCGCCTGCAAATCGTTCATGCTCCGCACCGGCACCTCGGTTTCCTCCATCAATTTGAGCAAGGTCGTCTGCACGCCGCGTCCACTCACATCGCGTCCAATCAGGTTTCCAGCGGCAGCGATCTTGTCGATCTCGTCGATGTAAATGATACCGAATTGGGCGAGATTGACATCGCCGTCCGCTTTGTGAACGAGCTCACGCACCAGGTCTTCCACGTCGCCACCGACATAACCTGTCTCGCTGAACTTGGTCGCGTCCGCTTTCACAAAGGGCACTTTAATCAAATCGGCGATGTGCTTGATGAGATAGGTTTTGCCCACGCCGGTTGGTCCAACAAAATCACATTTTGCTTCGCGTACTCCGTTTCTTCCGCCCGCTCTGGATTCTCCTTTTCCAGCCGGCGCAAATAATTCGCATGGTTGTAATGGTCGCACACCGCAATCGAGAGCACTTTCTTTGCTTCGTCCTGCTTGATCACAAACCGATCGAGGTGCGCCTTGATGTCGCGCGGCAAAAATTTGAAGACGAACTCTTCATTGTCGATCTTGTCCGGCTTTTCCTCGACGCCCGATTCGGCCGGGTCGGGTTGAGCGAAAGTCGCGACCGAAACGCGATCGCCGAAGTTCGATTTCATGAACTCGGTAATCTTCGCCTTTAATTCTTCCGGTGAAGGAAACGGTGGCGGGTTTTGTTCCATTTTTTTGCGAGTCGAGCTCACTCGACGAAGCAATCTAACACCGACGTTTGCACTGTAAAATTCTGGCGTGCAACAATTCAGCCAGGGCGAACGCTGAAGCGAAGTCTGAGCAGCGCCGCGTTTATCGGCCAGCCGCGACTTGGGTTGAGGAAGCGCCGGCAAAAATCAGGTCCAGATCGGCGAGAACTTTAGCCGGCCCGAGGTATTCCTTGCCCGCGAAACTATCGGAAATGACTTTACCGCTCGCATCGACAAGGACGAGACAGGGAATCCCCTCGCCAGCATATTTCCGGATCGCCTCTTTTCCCGGGACTTTGGCGAAGTCGATCGCGGGCCAGGGCATGTTTGCCTCCCGCATGTAGGTTTCCATGGCGAACTGTGAGCGGTCGAAGCTAACAAAAATAATTTCGAACTCGGGATGCTGCGGTGCGACTCGATTGTAGTATTCCACCAGTTGCGGTGTGAATTTGCGGCAGGGTGGGCACCAATGCGCCGAAAAATAAAGCGCGATCATTTTCTTTTTTTCGAGCGCTTCGTCATCAAAACGAACCAGGCCGCCGTTGTGCCAGGAAATGAGATCACCTTTCACGAACGCCTGAATGAAATTGCCGGTAGACGCAGACGGACGAGCGGAGGCACGCTGTCGAGCAAGCTGGCTTTGATACAGCGTATTGAATTTGCGGGATTCCTCAGCTTGAGCCGCGCGTTGCTTCGCTTCGGCGGCAAGTTGTGTTTTAGCGGCAGCCGCTTGTTCCGGTGAAACAGAATAGCTGCGGCTCTTCATCGCATTGATCAACTCTGGAGTGGCACCGGCCTGGGTCAGCATCGTTTCTTTTGCAGAATCAAGAGCATCGGCAAAGTGCCGCGCGGATAACTCCTGCAAAACAGCGCTGCTGGAATAACCGGCACGCAACATCAAGCTGACGTCTTTCACCGTGAGCGGCGGTTGTGCTGCGCACGAAATGAACACAACCGAAAAGAAAAAGACCCCCGTTAACCGGCGTCGCATCGGGCTTTACTGAGCAGAAGACGCGCCAATCTTGACTCATCCAGAAGGAGACGGCGTCGGCAGAAGCAGCGGAACTTGCTCGCGATAGTTCGGTTTTGCTTTCGCCGCGGTTTCCGCAAATTGTCGGGCCGCGTCGGTCTGGCCAGTCTCATTCGCGAAAACGGCGCAAAGCCATTGTCGATCCACTGCGTCGGGAGCCTCCGGCCAGATGAAGGACGCGGAAACTGCAAGCAGTTTCTTCGGTTGCAATTTCGCCCACGGCAGCCCGACAATTCCGTACCGCGTCTTCAACATCAGTTTCTCGGGATCCGCGCCAGCGATTCCGTTGTACCGGCCTCCGTCAATATCCGCGATCGATCCCGAAAAATGACTTCGGGTAAGATCGACAATCAGTTTATCTTTCCAATCGGCCAGCCATTGCGCTTTTTTTAACATCGCCACCCGGGTGTTCTTCAACGCCGAATCGGTTATTTGGGCAGCGTTGATCGCCGCGCCTGCTCCACGAAAATCATAAAGAGCAACTTGTTCTTTGTAATGGGCGAGCGCTGCATTCCACGAAACTGTTTTAGAATCGAGAAGTTTCGTTCGACCCTCCGCCTGGCTTGGACCTCTCCGTTCTTCCTGACCTGCGAGACCATGCTGCCCCCTCTCCTTTTCGGCGTTCGGTTCCCCCGAGCGCACGCTGTGCGTTTTAAGTCTTCCCATCATCGCCGAGGGCCGCGTATTGCTGGTCGTTTGCTCCCGCGCTTTGCGCACGAAAAACGAACCGGTAATCCCAATCAGCGCCACGAGCGCAACTGCGCCGATCGCAAAGATTGGTCGACGCTTTGGCTGAGGCTTTGCAAGATCGACATTATCTTTGTTATTGAGGATATCGCGCGCCGCCTCGAGTTCCGCGACGAGTTCGTCGTAGGAAGAAAAACGCTGCGCCGGTTTGGGCGCGATCATTCGATTAAAGACGCGCGCCGTTGCCTCGGAAACTTCCGGCACGATCTTGCGAAGATCGAGCGGCCGGTACTTTAGTTCCCGCAGCGCAACGGCCGAATTAGTTTCGCCTTCAATCGGGGCCCTGCCGGCGATGGCGTGGAAAAGCGTGGCGCCGAGACTGTAGATGTCGCTGCGGAAATCCGGCAGCTCGTTGTTTAACCGTTCGGGCGCGACATAATAAGGTGTGGCCCAAATCTCGTTTTGTGTTTCCGCGGTTTGCGACGCAACGCCGGCCAGGCCAAAGTCGCCGATCTTCGCCGTGTGCTCATCGATAAAGAGAATATTGGCCGGTTTGACATCACAATGAATGAGACCTTTGCGATGGCCGGCCCGCAGTCCTTTTGCGACCTGGATGCCGGATTCAAGCACCTGTTTTTCCGGCAACCGTTTCTGATGCTCGATAAAATCATCCAGGCTCCCATGATCGACCAATTCCATCACGAGATAAAATTGTCCGTGATCGATTCCGGAAGAAAAAACCTGCACTACATTTGGATGATTGACCGATGCCGCCAGGCGCGCCTCCTGTTGCAATTGCGCCGCGTAATCGACTCCAGTCCCGAGGTCCTGGCGCAACAATTTCAGCGCAACAAAGCGATCGAGCAGCGTGTCGCGCGCTTTATAGACTGTCCCCATTCCGCCGACGCCGAGCGTCTCCACCAGGACGAAATGATCGAACGTGCGCTCGACGCGCACTTTTTCCCCGCACTTTGGGCAGGGCACGCGCGCCAATGGCTGTGCCGCCGCCGTATCAATAATCGTGCCGCAGGCCGAACAGGCTTGCGGCGCAGAAGAGTTTCCCTCAGTAGCCATTCGATCTGACTGTAACATTCACAAGTTTCGCAGCAACGAACTGGCCAATTGAAACATCAGTGGAAAGACCGACAACTATTAAACTCGTAGCGGGGAAAAAAGATGCGCAGCTTCGCCTCGATCGTTTTCTCGCCAGCCAGCTAACAGGATATTCGCGCGCGCGGCTCCAGCAATTGATTCGAAATGGATTCGTGACCCTCAACGGAGCAGCCGCCCGGCCGCGCGATCTCATCCGCGAAGACGATGAAATTGATCTCCGCGAGCCGCCCCCCGAAAAGATCGACGATCAACCGGAAGCGATTCCGCTGGATATTCTTTTCGAAGATGGCGATCTCATTGTCATTAACAAGCCGGCCGGCCTCGTTGTTCATCCGGGCGCTGGTCATCGCGAGCACACGCTGGTCAATGCTCTGCTCAATCATTGCTCCGCGCTTTCGGGGATCGGCGGGAAAGAGCGGCCTGGCATCGTGCATCGTCTCGATAAAGAAACAAGCGGATGCATCGTAATCGCCAAGAACGATGACGCGCACCGGGATTTATCGCTCCAGTTTGCGGCGCGCACGGTCGAGAAAATTTATCTCGCGCTCGTTGCCGGGAAGTTACGCAGAAACGCGGGCGTAATCGATGAGAAAATCGCGCGGCATCCCGTGGATCGACAACGAATGAGGGTGACGTTGTCGCGAGGGCGCGCGGCCACGACCGAGTATCGTGTTATTCGTTCTTCTGGCGAAATGAGTTTGATCGAGTGCCGATTGCACAGCGGCCGGACCCATCAAATTCGGGTCCATCTTCATCACCTTGGTCACCCCGTCATGGGCGATAGAATTTATGCGCCAAAATTGGCGAAGAAATTTCCGCGACAAATGTTGCATGCCTGGAAGCTTGGCTTTCGGCATCCGCGGTCCGGCGAATGGAAAGTATTCCGGGCGCCTTTGCCGGATGATTTCGTCGGCGCGATATCGGGACTGTAGCACGCTCGATGGGCGCCGTTATCTGAATTCCGGCGGTCATAGACCGCCGCTACAGCGCTCATACTCTCCTTTTCCGCAGCGCTGAAAGCGAAACCGCGACAAGCGGCGGAATGCTGATGAGCGCGCGCATCCAGGGTTCGCTATGCCATGGCAAAATGAAAAGGCGTTCGTTCCAAAACAAATAGTAGGCAAAGAGCGTAACCGAGAGGACATGCCAGCCGTAGGCGCGCCGCCACGTGGCCAGCGGCAGAATCCAGGTGCAATACCATGGATGCAAAACGGGAGCGAGGACAAGCGCGGTCCCGAGAGCCCAAAGCATTCCTCGTTTCCAATTCCGAATGAAAAGCAATGAGACCGCGACGACGGCGACAATAAGAATTACGTTGTAATGGTAATTTTTCTGATGCGGATTGGGCCAGCCGGTATCTTCAATCACCCACCAAAAGAGATCGTTCAGCCGCTGGACGTAAGTGAATTGGCCTAACGAATCCCAAATTCGCACTTCGGGAAATCCAAAGGGCAAACCGAGCAGCGTCGGAATCGCCACGCTGATCGCGAGAACGACTGCACGCCAGCGGAGCGCGAACACGCAAAGCAACAAGAGCAAAACTGGAATAAGCTCGAGCGAGATGGCAATGCCAAAAAGGGTGGCGGCCGCAACCGCCCAGGACCACTGCTGCGTTGATTCAGTCTGCGTTGCTGAGCGAACGAGGGAAAGCATGCCGCCGACGAGCGGCAATATCATGAGGCTG
>QHRC01000115.1:2870-12212 GCA_003219995.1 Verrucomicrobiota bacterium | reverse complement strand
GGGTCACGAGGACTTTACGATTGTGCCGAATTCGCCTTGTTGCTGGATGAGTTTGGCGACCAGGCCGGTCCAGCCGGTTTGATGCGATGCGCCGAGGCCGGCGCCGGTGTCGCCGTGAAAATATTCGTGAAATAAATAGCGATGCTCGCCGCGCCGTAGCTTAGCGAAGGCGGGTCGATCTTGCGATTTACCTGTAGGGGACGCTGTTAGCGTCCCAGGGAAGCCAACGGCTCCCCCTACAGAACCGCGCGATGCGCGCTCGAATGGGCGCTCGCCGTTCTGGTCACGCCTCCAAATTTTTATCAAGCGATTGGAAAGCTCGTTCGCTATCTCGTTCAGGGTCAGGAAATTTCCCGAGCGCGTTGGGCATTCGACTTTGAAATCGTCGCCATAATAATGATGAAACTGCTGGAGCGACTCGATCAGCAAATAATTGATCGGAAACCAAACCGGGCCGCGCCAGTTAGAATTGCCGCCGAACAGGTTCGTTTGTGATTCGGCCGGTTCGTAGTTCACGATTTTTTCGTCGCCACGCACGGTCAGTTTGTAGGGGTGCGCCTTATGATATTTGCTGACCGAGCGCACGCCGTAATCGCTGAGAAATTCTTCGGGGTCGAGCATGCGCCGCAACAAGCATTTCATGCGATGACCGCGGGTGAGCGCAACGAGGCGGCGCTCGCCCATGCCCGGCTCCTGCCAACGCGAAACGAGACTCGCGAGATCGGGGCGATGCATCAAATACCATTCCAGACGCGCTTTGAACCCGGGCAACGCTTCAATCAACTGCCATTGGATCGTTTCCACCGCGAGCAACGGCATCAAGCCGACGACCGACCGGACCTTCAGCGGCAGATAACGTCCGCCCGGCGTGTGTAACATATCGTAGTAAAACTCGTCTTCTTCGTCCCACAGACCGATGCCTTTGCCGCCAAGGTTGTTCATAGCCGCAGCGATGCCGAGGAAATGCTCGAAAAACTTCGTCGCGATGTTTTCGTAAACGTGATTTTCCATTGCGAGCTCGAGCGCGATCCGCATCAGGTTGAGGGAAAACATTCCCATCCAACTCGTGCCGTCGCTTTGCTCGAGATGGGTGCCATCCGAAAAACGGGCGTTGCGGTCGAACACGCCGATGTTATCGAGTCCGAGAAAACCGCCTTGGAAAATATTGTTATCTTCGGAGTCTTTGCGGTTCACCCACCAGGTGAAGGCGATAAGCATTTTGTGGAAAACAGTTTCCAGAAACGCGCGATCGCCTTTGCCGGTTTGCTTGCGCTCAATCTGGTAGACGCGCCATGCCGCCCAGGCCAGCACCGGCGGATTTACGTCGCTGAAATTCCATTCGTAAGCCGGAATCTGGCCGTTCGGATGCTGGAACCATTCGCGCACGATTATATCGAGTTGCGCTTTGGCGAACTGGACGTCGACAAGAGCCAGCGGGAGACAATGGAAAGCCAGGTCCCACGAGGCGTACCAGGGGAATTCCCATTTGTCCGGCATCGACATGACTTGGTCGTTGTAGAGATGACGCCACTCGGCGTTACGACCATCCAGACGTTCGTTAGGCGGCGGCGGCTGGCCCGGATCGCCGTCCAGCCATTGCTCGACGATGTAATGATAAAATTGTTTGTTCCAAAGCAGCCCGCTGAGCGCTTGTCGTTGAATGGCACGATGTTCCTCTCCCAAAGATGACGGCGCGAGCGCGGTGTAAAATTCGTCGGATTCGGCTTTGCGAGCGGCAAAGATTTCGTCGAACGTCACGAACGGGTCGTCTGGCTTCTGATTGCTTGCCGCGCCGTAGCCTGGCGAAGGCGGGTCGATCTTAACGAGTCGCAACCGAATTGTGCGCGACTCGTTAGGCGGAGTGGTGAATTTGTAATGCGCGGCCACCTTCGTGCCGCCGCGTTGCGGGTTCACCCGGTCGGTCCTGCCATGAACAACACAATCGTTGATCGAGTCTTTGACAAACGGCGTCGGATTTGGCCGACCCCAGAGCCGCTCGGTGTTGCTTTCGTTCTCAGTGAACAAAAGTTTGTCCGCGTTCTCGCAATATAAACGATAGGTAGGTAGGCTGTGGTGGGTCTCTTCGATGATGTCTATCTTCGCTTTAGTTGAGGAAATCTGGTGAACGTTTGGTTNNGGTATTGCGAAACCAAAGCGTCGGCAACAAATGCAGTGTGGCCGGTTGCGGCCCGCAGTTCGTCACGGTGGCTCGGATCAAAATATCGTGCGGCGCCGCTTTCGCGTACTCGATCTCGATATCGAAGAAATCTCTATCGAGTGCGCCTGTGTCCCAAAGTTCGAACTCGCCTTCCATCTTTGAGCGTGTGCCGCTTTGCGCGACAAGTTCGTCATAAGGAAACCGTGTTTGCGGATATCGATAAATCATCCGCATAAGACTGTGCGAAGGCGTATTGTCGGTGTACCAATAAACTTCCTTCACATCTTCGCCGTGATTGCCCTGCGGGCCGCTCACGCCGAAGAATCGTTCTTTTAAAAACTGATCGCGCTCGTTCCAGAAAGCGAAGGCGAAACAAAGTCGGCCTTTGAAATCGGAAATTCCGCCGATCCCATCCTCATTCCAGCGATAGGTGCGCGAACGGGCATGATCGTGCGGGAAATAATCCCACGCATCGCCGTTTGCGCTGTAATCTTCGCGCACTGTTCCCCACGCGCGCTCGGCCAGATACGGGCCCCAGAAATGCCACGGCTCTTCCGACGCATTGTTTTCCTGAAGGCGAACTTGCTCAGCGGTCATCGGACTTAAACGCAATAGCGAACCACACAGGCGGTGTCGAACAGGAAACGATGTTCTAAATTTGGAGGGACACGTTCGCCGCGGCGACTCGTGTCCCTAAGGCTATAGCGTGATAAATAGACCGCCGCTACAGTAATTCGTCGGCTCGACAGAGTCTCGCCCTACCAAATCTGCAATCTGCAATCTGACTTCTGACCTCTGTTTCCTATTCCCACTCGATCGTGCTCGGCGGTTTGCTCGAGATGTCGTAGCAAACGCGATTGACCCCGCGCACTTCGTTACTGATACGGGCGGAGATGCGCGCTAGCAGTTCGTAAGGAAGTCGCACCCAATCGGCGGTCATACCGTCCTGACTTTCGACGATGCGAAGGACGATCGTGTTCTCATAGGTGCGCTGGTCGCCCATCACGCCGACGGAACGGACGGGCAACAAAACGGCGAACGATTGCCAGACGCGATAATACCAATCGGACGATTCCATTTCGCTCACGACGATGGTGTCCGCTTCGCGCAAGATCGACAATCGCTCGGGCGTGACTTCGCCGAGAATGCGCACGGCCAGGCCTGGGCCCGGGAATGGCTGCCGATGAACGATCTCCTTGGGCAAACCAAGCTGTAAGCCAAGCTGCCGGACTTCATCTTTGAATAATTGGCGCACCGGTTCGACCAGTTCGAAGTGCATTTTCTCCGGCAACCCGCCGACGTTGTGATGGCTCTTGATTACCTGCCCGGGATTGCCGCCGATTGATACGCTCTCAATTACGTCGGGGTAAAGCGTACCTTGGGCGAGAAACTTGTAACCGCCGTGTTTTCGATGGTCGTTTCTCCGGTCATCCTCAAGCAATTCCTCCGTCGCGTGTTGAAATACGTTGATAAATTCCTTGCCGATCAGTTTTCGCTTTCTTTCAGGATCGGTCACGCCTTTAAGCAGCGCGAGGAAACGATCGCTGGCGTCCACGTATTTCAAACGCACATGAAAATTCTCGCCGAAAACGCGCTGCACAATTTCCTCCTCGCGCGCACGGAGCAGGCCGTTGTTCACAAAAATGCAGGTGAGCTGCTCACCTATTGCCTTGCGCAGAAGCGCAGCGGTCACTGAAGAATCGACGCCGCCGCTCAAACCGAGCACGACTTTTTCATCACCGACCTGGCACCGGATGCGCTCGCAGGCTTCCTCGATGAACGAGCCCATCGTCCAATCCATCGCGCAATGGCAGATGTGGTAGACGAAGTTTTGCAGGATCTCTCTGCCGCGCGGCGTGTGTGCCACTTCGGGATGAAATTGGACGGCAAACAAATTGCCCTCCGAATTTTCGATTGCGGCGAACGGTGAATTTTCAGTGCGCGCGGCCGCGTGAAAGCCGGCCGGCAAAGCGGTCACTTTATCGCCGTGACTGTTCCAGATATCGAGCTGTGGGCCAAGTCCCTCGAACAATTTCGAGCCATCCATGATGTGTAAAACGGCCGCGCCATACTCGCGTCGCGCACTGAATTCGACCTGACCGCCGAGATGATGCGCCATCAATTGCATCCCATAACAAATTCCCAGTACCGGAATGCCTAACGAAAAGATTTCCGGATCGACATGCGGCGCCTCTTGATCGTAAACGCTGGCCGGTCCGCCGGAGAGAATGATTCCGTTCGGCTTCAATTTTTTGACCTCGGCGGCGGAAATATCGAAGCGAACGATTTCCGAATAGACCTGGCATTCGCGCACCCGGCGGGCGATCACCTGCGTGTACTGGGCGCCAAAATCGAGAATTAGAATTTTCGAATGCGCGGGCGCGATGGTTTTCACGGAGGCGGAGGGTAGTCTGGCGGCGTCTCCGATGCGGTTGCAGCACCGGTCGGATTGTTGGTCGATTCATTCGGCACCAATTGGCCCTGACCGGAAATGCCGCGTTTGAGCTGGGATCCTACTTCTTCCGTGCTGCGCTGCTCCAGCGGATCGGCGCAACCGCCCACGATCAGCGCACCGGCGATCAAGAGCAAAACCGGAAGGCGTTTCATCTGTCCATTTTAAGAAGCAAGTTATGCAATGCAAGCGTTGTAGCGGCGCTTGTATCAAGCGCCGAGAGTAGATAAACAGGCACTTGGCACAAGCGCCTCTACAATCTCAGCAGGCTGCTGTTTTCAAGGAAACATGCGTAGAATTTGGGAGCCGCAATGATTGAACCAGAACTTTTACTGCAAGGTTATCGGCTCGGCGTTTTCCCGATGGCAATGGACGACAACGCCATCGAATGGTTCTCGCCCGATCCGCGCGCGATTTTGCCACTGGAAGACTTTCATGTGCCGCATGCGCTGCAACGCGTCTTGCGAAAAGGAATCTTTCAAATCAAGATCGACAATCGATTCGGCGAAGTGATCCGTGCCTGCGCCAAGCGCGAAGACACCTGGATCAATCCTGAAATCGTCGAGAGCTACGAGCGGCTACACGAGATCGGTTACGCCCACTCCGTCGAGACATGGAGCACAGGCAAACTTGCCGGTGGACTTTACGGCGTCGCCATCGGCGGCGCATTTTTTGGCGAGTCGATGTTTCATCGCGAAAGAGACGCATCCAAGATTGCGCTCGTCGCACTGGTCGAACATTTGCGCGCGAAAAAATTTGCGCTGCTCGACACACAATGGCTCACGCCGCATTTGCGACAGTTCGGTGCGATTGAAATTTCGAGAAATCATTATCTGCGCTTGCTCGCACGCGCCGTTGAATTGCCGCGAAAGTTTTAAGGTAGGGCGTGCTCTCCGAGCGCGCCGGCTATTCTTCGGACCGCCCGGTCCGTCCCTACCTGTTACTTGCCCTAGAATCGAAATCTTGCATAGTGAACGCCCGGCTTTGGCATGCAGCTGCCGATCTTACGGCTGGGTAGCTCAGTTGGCAGAGCAGTGGACTGAAAATCCACGTGTCGGCGGTTCGATTCCGCCCCCAGCCACATGCCGATAAAATGCCATTATCTGCCGGATGTCACGATCGACCAAAATAAAGCTGTAGGGGACGCTGCTAGCGTCCCAAATTATTTAAATGGGAAGCTGACAGCTTCCCCTACATTCCAATTTCAACATCAATGGCTCAATCTGGTCGTGGTCCGGAGTTCTCCAACGTTAAGTACGATTGGAAAGACGCGGGAGAAGAATGGTCGGAATCGTGGGGAACTTCGGCCGCACAATGGTCCGGCGCGATTCTTCCGCGCATCCGGGATTGTCTGCCGTCCGGCACGATCTTAGAAATCGGGCCGGGCTTTGGGCGCTGGACGAATTATCTCAAAGATTACTGCGAACATTTGTTGATCGTTGATCCGGCCGTCGAATGCATCGAAGCCTGTCGCCGGCGTTTCGCCGCTCATCCGCGCGTGCGCTGTTATCTCAACGACGGGCGTTCACTGTCGATCTTTCCCGACCAGTCGATCGATTTCGTATTTAGCTTCGATTCTCTCGTGCATGTAAAACGGGAGATTATCGAAGCCTACCTCAGCGAACTGGGCGCCAAGTTGCGAATCGGCGGCAAAGGATTCATTCATCATTCAAATCTCGGCGAATACGCACACTCCTTCCGCGAAAGACTCCCACGGCGCGCGGAAAAATTGCTGATCAAGGCGAAAATCCTCGATTGGGACCACCAGCGCGATCCGAACATGAGCGCCGAGTTATTTCGAGGGTTATGCGCGCGGTATGGTTTGCATTGCCTCGGCCAGGAGCTGGTTAATTGGCGCGGCCGGCGGTTGATCGATTGTTTTTCTTTGTTCGCGCGAAGCGGTTCGGATGATCGACCGTCCACGCACATAATTCGAAATCCGAATTTCATGCGCGAGGCCGCGCTGATCCGGCGACGGTCACACTCTGGGCCCGAAAATTCTTTGCCTAACTGATTCAACTCATTCAATCTCGCGACATGCCGGAAACCCAAGCACCGCCGCCGTTACCAAAATCGCAGCCGTCGTTTACCCGCCGGAACAAGACGATTATCAAGTTGCTCGGAGTCGGGGCTCTGGTGCTGGCGTTGTTGATTCCGTTGGAGTTGATCACCGGAGCATTGAGTGATCGGTGAAATGCGATTTCCGCGAACCGAACGTCATCCGCGCCGCGCCTACGCCGCTTTACAAGACATTCCACAAAATCTAGCACTTCTCGCGGATTTTGATGGAGCATTAATGAACCCCACTCTCGCATTGCCCCCAACCGAACCGCCATCGCCTCTTCTTGGACAATGCCGGGCGAACTCAGCGGAATAATTCTTGGACGCAAGTAATGAGCCTTTGGACCGGAAAGGGTTTCACAAGGTACTTCAGGCTATGCTTGCTAAGAAAGAGGGCGATATGAGGATCGGTCGCGAAACCGGTAATAAAGATGAAGCGGTCGGCGAGGTTTGGCCGCATTTCTTTCGTTCTCAGATAAAATTCGTCACCGCGTAGACGCGGCATCTGCAGGTCGCAGATCACGGCGTCGTAATCGTGCGCTTTCAGCTTGGGGAGGGCTTCCTCGCCATCGAAGGCGACGTCGACGAAAAAATTCTCCTCCGCCAGGATCCACTGCAATGCTGAGGCGAGTTGCTGGTCGTCATCGACCACTAAAATGGCTTTCAGCTCAAGGGTGTTGACGTGGGGCTGAATGCCTTCTGGTTGGGACTCAAATTTCTTTGTCACGACGGCTTTGGTTAAGCAGTCGTGATGCCACTCCCGTCGGAAGTTTCGCTCCGGCAAAACCGTCCTTTGCCAGATCAGAGGCCAGAGATCTTGTGCTGTGGGCCGCAGCCGCGGAAAATTAGAGCGATTGAACGCTCTCCAGCGTCTGGTTAAAGGAATGATAAAGTTTCCGATGCTGGGTGATCCCGCGCTGCAAGACCGGCTTGAAGTTGGCGAGGTCGCCGATGTTGATGATCTGATCGACGCTTTGCACGAATGCGGCCATCGTATCATTGGTGGCAAAGCGTTGGCTGAGCAGGACCACGAAATATTCGCGCCGCCGCGCGTCCGGGCGTTTTGTGATCTCGCGCAGAATTGGGTTTGTCTCCAAGGTGGAATCCTTGAAGCTCTCGTAGATCACGAGCACATCGTAGCTGTAGGTCTGAAGCTTGAGGAACACGTCTTCTTCGAATAAACCGAGATGCACCTTGTAACCTAGATCGATCAGCTGCGGTACGATGATCTTTTGGTATTGCTCATGGTCGACGCAGACCAGAGTCGTATTGTCACCTCGATCGAGAAAAGTTGATTCGAGCTCCTGTTCCATCTGTCGATGTCGATTTAACGAAAGGCGTTTTCGGGCAAATCGAGGCGCAAACCGGAGTCCAGGTCCTCATCCACGCCGCGCGCCTTTTGGATCAAATTGATCCCGCGGGTGATGCGGCCCTTTCGCGAGGCAAAAAGCGTTGCTGTCTCTTCGGTGATAAGATCGTTTTCGTAGGCGGCGAGGATCGATTGATCGAAAGTCATCCAGCCAAAGGTCGAACTGGCCTCGATGATCTCGTAGAAGCTGCGGTGTTCGCCTTCTCCGATGGCGATGGCTTCTTGCGTGCGCAGGTTGTGGCCGAGGATTTCGGTGAGCAATTGCCGGCCGCCACCAACCTTGGGCGCGAGACGCTGGCTGACTACATAACGCAGAGTATCCGCGAGGCGAATGCGCAGTTGCTTTTCTTCGCCGACGGAAAAGAGGCCGAGGATACGGTTGATCGACTGGCCGGCGTCGACGGTGTGCAATGTGCTAAAAACAAGGTGACCGGTCTCCGAGGCCATGAGAACGATTTCCACGGTGGCGCGGTCGCGCATTTCGCCGACGAGGATAACCTTTGGCGCCTCACGCAACGCCGCACGCAGGCCATTAGGATAGTTGTTAAAATCCTGCCCAAGCTCGCGCTGATTGACCGTGGCCTTGAGTTTTGGGTGAAGGTACTCAATCGGGTCCTCCAGCGTGACCACGTGGACCGGCTGCGTGTGGTTAATCTCGTTGAGCACCGCGGCCAGGGTGGTCGTTTTCCCGCTGCCGGTGGCGCCGGTCATTAGGACGAGGCCAGTCTTTTCCTTGGCAACTTCGCGTAAAATGACGGGGAGATGGAGCCCTTCAATGCTCGGAACTTCTGCCTGAAGTTTTCGGAGCACGACTGAAAAATGTCCCTGCTGGCGAAAAATATTGACGCGGAAACGAGCTTCATCGTGGAGCGAGTAACTGCAATCGCACGAGCCTCCAGTCAGATAATCGTGAATCAAACGGCGATCCCCTTGCATGAGGGTGAGGGCGATCTGTTCCGTCTGGTAGGGAGTGAGTGCTCCAATTGGCAGATCGGCAAATACCGGTTTGAGCTCGCCGAAGTCTTCCACCTGAGGTGGGTGGCCGACAGAAAAATTAAGGTCGGAGATGCCGTCATAGGTTTTCAGCATCGTCGATAAAATTTTGTCTAGATCAGGTACCCTCATGCTGACTCCTCCGAACTGTCAGCGGGCGGGTCCTTTAGAAATTGGCGGAATTTTTTCTTGTCGCTCGCCTTATCATAGGCCTCTTCGGGACTGATCCTTGTGTTGCGCAAGTGGTCCATGATCACGTCGTCCAGCGGCTGGTTGCCTTTCTTTTTTCCGACTTGGAGCATGCCCGGG